>CAXHAW010000499.1:0-1504 GCA_964014525.1 uncultured bacterium | reverse complement strand
TCGTCGGCAGCGTCAGATGTGTATAAGAGACAGTCTCCCTGCAGTGGTTCAGCGACAGCGATCCAAGCCCGAATGAATATCCGGTCCTCGCCCGCGTGGAAGCGGGTGGCTCGGAAACCTTGGTGAAGAATTTCCGCTCCGAATTGGAGGCCTTCCAAGACAGCCTGCAGTCCAATGGAGAACTGTATCCCTACACTTCTTCCGTATTGCGTGTCCTGTTGCCCAATGGCCACTATCGTCTGAGGGTGCTCGATGCAAATCAAGACGCACCGGAATCCTCTCCCTACCCCCACCTCGAGGCGACGACTTTCGGAGGAAACTTTGCAATGTATGATGACCTCGGAACAGAGTTTATCACGTCCAGTCAGTACTTGACCTCCGAAGCTGATGGAGGTGAGTACGACTTCAACATCCTCACCGAAAGCGAACTTGCATCGGGCGTCGGGCAGATTGACAACTTCCTGCTCACGGATTGTGCGGATTGTTTCTCCGTCCTCTTCCGCAACAATGCAACCATTGACCTCCCCTTGTCGGACGCGGGCAAGGACAACCTCAGCTTCGCTTCCACCTTCGAATTCTGGTGGCGCACCGCTTACGTCATGCCGGGCGAAACCTACAAATTTGGAGAGGTTTTCACTTTGGAATCAGAACAGGGCGACATCACCATGAAAATCGTCCCGGACACAGAAGACCAGACCAATCTCGGCAATGCTCGATTTGAATTGTACGGACCGACCGGATTGATGCATCGCATACCTGAGCTTCAGTCCCACAATGAATACGCAGTGGTTCCAGGAATGTGGTACCACGTCACACTAGGTGTCGGCCGCCCCCAGACGTCGGAGTATGATGGAGTTCAACCGACTGCATACTTTACCATGCGTGGAACAGACGAGAACCTCACAGACATTCAACCCTGGAACAACCCGACCCACTTTGAATTCGTCAATCCCGCGGAAGCCATATCGGGAGAGATTCCATTCGTCATTTCCCCAATCAACACGGAAGAAGATTTCAGCCCGACTAGCCTCACACTCGGAGGATCAGACATTTTGATTCACCGCCTCTCTATTTGGGAAGGCCTTCTGACGCACGAACAAGCCCACCAATTGTTCTTGACGGACAGCTTGACATACAGCAAGTTCAATGCAGAGACCACACCGAATGAAGGCTACGTCGAGGATGAGATCGCCTATAGCACGTCAGGCTTCTGGGCCCAGACAACGGCTGAGAACATCCTGCCTTTACACAGGCTGAAGTCAGTGCTCATCCCGGACAATGCTGGCCGATTTGTCGACCAGATGTATGGCAAGCAGATTCACGCGCTCCCCAACGCTCCCGAGAATGAGGATCCCAGCCTGAGTATGTTCGAGGGAAGCACCCTGAGCCAAGGGGCGGGTGGCTTGGTTATCAATGGCGACGTTGGAGCGGCAAGCCTGCCTAGCATCAACCGCAAGTCCATCCGTCGTGCACCTCGTGCACAATGCAACCCGGGCTGCAGCAG
>CAXHAW010000498.1:0-1506 GCA_964014525.1 uncultured bacterium | reverse complement strand
AGATTCCGTGAAGTCTCGTGGGCTCGGAGATGTGTATAAGAGACAGCTTGTCATGCGCTAGGCGCATTGCCAATGTTCAAAGCCCAACTTGAGGAGAGAATCGGAACGATCAGGTGACCAGCGTCATGTTGTAAAATGACTTTTGTCATCTGCGCCTCACACGGTCTTGAGAATGCGCTTTAGAGGCCGAGGCCGACCGTCAGGCCAAAGCGCCAGCTGGGTCCGCTGTTGGCGATGAGATAAGGATCCCACTGTGAAGTCTGAAACACGCGGGGCTCAAGGCTGTCCTCAGCCAACTCCTGCTCGCCGTCGGTCAAGACGGCATCTGCAGACCACGAACGGGAGAAACTGCGGAACATGGGTCCGGTGTACATCTCGATGCTGATCCCGTTGTCCGAATACCACTGGTAACCCACCATGACACCTCCACCCCAGTGGAACTGCGTGAACACGCCATCGAGCTCTCCTTGATACTCGTTGGGGCCCAAACTGCTCAAGTCGTCGATGTCCTCATCGACAGACAAAGACCAATTCTCGATGCGGCCCAGAAGGCTCACAAAAACGCCTTCTGGCATGCCGCCATAGACCCACGCATACCGGCGGATCTCCGGAGACAGCCGCCATCCACTGTGCTCAATCTCGACGTCCACATCGGAGAAGTTCCCGAAGATGTTGTCGTAGATCGAATTCCTGTTGTCTTCCGACGCACCAATGCCGGCAACCGCAATCTGAAACGACGTCGACTCATCAATCACACGCTCGTATCCCAATTCATATCGGGCCCAAAACCAATCGCTCAAGTTGAGCTTGAGCAAATCCCGGGTCTCGATGTTGTCATTGTCCACTTGGGCCAGCACCGGACCGGACAAGATGACGGAAAGGACCAGCAGGGGAATGAAACGGAAGGAAGTCAAGGACATGTGGTGCGTGTGTATGTGATGCCAAGAATACGCCACTGCTCGTTCAGTCGAACCAACTGAAAGGAGTCGTGACCACAATGGCTCAGAGAATCACCCAAGTAAAACTCGTAGTAGGCCCAGAGCTGGGCGAAGTCCCCGTGATGTTCGACCACCGGATCCACCATCTTCTCGACATAAGGGATGCCGGGCTGACCCACAGAAGACGCGAACGCACTGCCCTCCGTGCGCTTGGTCGTGGGTTCATCACCCGTCAGGTCCACACTGGTGAACAGGGCATTGGGATGCAAGGCCATTTGAATGCGAATGCTGTCCCTTGCCTCCATGGCTTGGAACAAATCGTTCACCACATCGACGACGTCGTGTTCAGGTGAACCGTGGTCGGCGGTCACGTCCGGGGCTTGGTTACCATCGGAGGACGCTGATTCGCCTTGGCAACCTGCCATGCCGATCAGGCACAAGCACATGGCCAACAGCGGGAAAAAGAGGGGGTATCGTTTCATGAGTGTATCCAAATTCTTTTTGTCCAGACTTCACCGGCTTCTGATTGTAAGCGGACCACAATCCAACCGCTGTAGGGTCTGTCTCT
>CAXHAW010000497.1:0-1511 GCA_964014525.1 uncultured bacterium | reverse complement strand
CATCTGGAGTGACGGCAGCATCAACCAATTCATCGTTTTCAGTGGTGCAGAATTTGGTCCGGGCACTTATCCCATCACCGTGCAAGCGTCCAATGAATTCGGATGCAGCCATGCGGATGCCATTTTTATTACGGTCTTCGATTGCACCACAGGCATTGGGGATACAGTTTTGGATGTCGAGGCTCCGCAGGTGCACCCCAACCCTGCGGGAGCGGGCGATTCATGGGCGATTTATTGGCCCCTTGTCGCTGAAGGCGAAGCCCATCCATGGACCCTTCGGGATGCGCTGGGCCGAACGTTGCAATCGGGTGTTTACAAAGAATCGAGCGCCCCTTTGAGGATTTCCACGTCAGGCCTTTCGGCTGGCCAGTACTTTGTTGAAATGAAAGAAGAAGGCTGGGTTGTCCGCCTCATCAGAAAGTGAACTTCCATGCAGCAGATTGATTTGAGGAGCGACACGGTCACCCGGCCAACAGAAGCCATGCTCGAGGCGATGATGATGGCGCCGACGGGCGACGACGTGTATGGAGAAGACCCGACCGTCAACCGGCTCCAGGACATGTTGGCGGACCGTTTCGGCCATGAGGCAGGGCTGTTCTGTCCTTCGGGCACCATGGCAAACCAGATGGCCATCAACGTGCACACCCAGCCTGGGGATGAAGTGATTTGTCACAAGTTGAGCCATGTCTACAACTACGAAGGGGGAGGCATTGCCCGAAACAGTGGTGCGAGCATTCGTCTTGTGGACACTCCCGGTGGTGCCATGCCGGCGGATGTCATTCGGGCCGAGGTAAATCCTGCCGACAGCCATTTTGCTAGAACGGCCTTGATCTGTGCGGAGGACACAGTCAACAAGGGGGGAGGAGCAGTCCAATCCACAGACGCGTTAGAAGCGGGATCGAGAGCCTGTCGCGACATCGGATTGCCATTTCACCTGGACGGTGCACGGGCATGGAATGCCCTTCGCGCCACTGGGGAGGACTGGACGCGCTATGGGCGGAGATTTGACAGCGTTTCTCTGTGCCTTTCCAAAGGTCTCGGTGCCCCTGTTGGTTCAGTTTTGTTGGGAACCAAGGCGTTTATCGAAGAGGCCCACCGGTCGAGAAAGGTCATGGGCGGTGGGATGCGCCAGGTGGGCATTTTGGCCGCAGCGGGATTGCATGCTGTAGGACACCATTTCGACAGGTTGGAGGAGGACCATCGGCGAGCGTCGGCCATCGGAAACCAACTGGAAGCGAATTCAGCGGTGAATGCCGTGGCGCCTGTCGAGACGAACATTGTCATTGCCAGCTTGCCCGAGGGCCGAACCGCGAATGAGATGGTCCAACATTTCGTGAATCGAGGCATCTTGTGTTCTGCCTTTGGGCCCGACAAGGTTCGATGGGTGACCCATCTCGACTTTGGAGATGGTGCATTGGAAAACGTGCTTGAGGCCATTGAAGATTGGTCTTGACCATCGGGTTTGAAGCCTATTTTCCGGGCATGAACCCGAAGCTCATTTTGCCGGTGAT
>CAXHAW010000496.1:0-1512 GCA_964014525.1 uncultured bacterium | reverse complement strand
GTGCATGCGGGCGAGGTCACTCTCGTTGCAAAGTCCCCCGACCGTGAAATAGCGCTGGCCTTCGAATGGATTCACACCTTCACATTCCCCGGAAGTCAGTGATTCTGCGATCCCCTCGGTCACGGTCCAGCCTTCAAGGCCGTCTTCCGCTCCCGGGTTGATGAGCAGATTTTCTCCAAAGAGGGATGCCGAGGTGGAGAAGGGAACAGGGGCGGTCCAAGCGCTCCAGTTCAATTCGCGGTCCCGGTATCGGACACGCCACCACAACTCGCTGTTTTCTGGGAGGGTTGGCATGGCCTCCGTTGTGAGCACCTCGCCGGCTTGCGTGTCTTCATCGAAGTACACGTTGCGGTGTCGCTCCCAAACGTCGGTTATGGGCGCTGAAAAGCCATTGATGTCGGCAGCCACCTGCCATTGGCTGGCCCCGTGTTGGGCGTTTGCGCTCCCTCCGCCAAAAGGGGTGGCCGCCAGCACCACGCACTCTGGCGGGAGGGTGTTGCCGACAGGGGCCAGTGCTGAAGGGGTCTGGGCAATCAGGTCCGCTTTCGTGATGACGAGGCTATCGGTGACGGCGTTGTCCAGGTCCACGTTGTTGTCCCCTCGGCTCAGTCGCTTCACGGTAAACTGGGGCTCGGGACCCGCGACCACGTCGACGGCCACAAAGCCCCAATCGTCCGTGGTGATTTCAAATTCGTCGTAGTCGAATTGCGGCCACTCTCCCCAGTAGTCGATGGCGCCGCCAGCGGTGGCCACATTGATCCAAAGGTGCTTGTGGTCTAGCGATTGCCCCCGGGAATAGCCGTGCGTGTGACCGAAGAAATGGACGCTCGGCTTCCCACAATCTTCTGTGAAGGATTCTAGTCTGGCGACGACTTCACCGGTGAAGTCGCTCTCGCCAGGCGTCCAAAGTTCAGACTTGTGGGGGTGGTGGAGTTGAGCAAAGACAAAGTCGATGTGGTCTTCTCCATAGGTGGCATCGAGCACACCGTCCAGCCACACCAACTGCTCGGGACCATCGTAAGGGCCATTGGAGTTTAGGCCCATGAAACGCACGTTGCCGTAGTCCTTGAACCACCAGTGTTCTTCATACCCCGCTGTGCCATTCTCAGGCAGGTGGAAGTACTGGAAGTAATAGGGTGAGTTGACCTCGTGGTTGCCCAACACCGGGTAGACGGGGACGTGGGAGAACAAATCATGTGAAGGCGCAAAAAAGTCGTTCGCCCACTCGCTGTAGCTGTTTCCGTTGTCCACCAAATCACCGGGAATCAGCACCAAGGCAATCTCGTCAGAGGTGACACCACCGAAGTAGTCGAGCACGCCTTGGTGGACCACTTCATCAAAAATTCCCGGGTTGGAATTGCTGCGCTGCATGTCGCTCATCGCCACAAAAGAGAAGTCTGATTCGGCTTCGGGAAGCGGGGGCGTTCGGAAGCGCGCGACTGCGGTTGTTTCGAGGCCGGCTGTCACGGTGTAGAAATACGGTGTGTTGGGCAGCAGCCCATCGAGAAACAC
>CAXHAW010000495.1:0-1515 GCA_964014525.1 uncultured bacterium | reverse complement strand
ACGTGGACGGCGCAACATCCGTGGCCCTGGTGCAGGAGTTCCTAGAAAACAACGGTTTCGATGTGGTCCCCTACATCCCCGACCGCTATAGCGAAGGTTACGGGTTGTCCGAAGAAGGGGTGCGCAATGCCGCAGCCATAGGCTGTGGAATCATCATCACCCTCGATTGTGGAATCCGAGCTGTGGACAGGGTCCGTGATGCAAAAGAGCGAGACATCGATGTCATCATCTGTGACCATCACCTTCCCGGCGGGACCGTGCCCGAAGCCCATACCATACTCAACCCAAAGCAAGGGAACTGCGACTATCCATTCAAAGAGCTGAGTGGCTGTGGCGTTGCCTTCAAACTCATCCAAGCCCTGACCGACCGGATCGGCCTGTCTCCTTGGAGCGCCTATGACAGCCTTGACCTGGTTGCCCTGAGCATCGCCTCGGACCTGGTAGAGGTCACCGGAGAAAACCGCATCCTGTTGCACCATGGCCTAAAAACCGTGTCGCGAAATTCCCGCCCGGGGATCCGCGCCCTGCTCCAGATTGTCCACTGCACC
Organism: uncultured bacterium; assembly: GCA_964014525.1. Taxonomy (GTDB): domain Bacteria; phylum Bacteroidota; class Bacteroidia; order Flavobacteriales_D; family Sanyastnellaceae; genus UBA8752. The sequence goes on along the minus strand of CAXHAW010000495.1, from coordinate 967 downwards.
CCCGATTACCTCACGGTACGCGACATCATCTCCAGAATCAGCCCCCGAATCAATGCGGCGGGACGAATGGCTCGTGCCACAGAAGCTGTGGATTTGCTCACCGCCCGAAATGAACAAAAGGCAGCTGAATTGGCGGCAAACCTTGACAGTCTAAACAACATACGCAGATCTTACGATGAGCAAGTCACCGCTGCAGCGGTCCAACAACTTGAAGAGCGGCCCGAATTCAAGCACATCAACATCGTTTGGGGCAAGGATTGGCATCGGGGGGTCATTGGCATCGTGGCCACGCGACTCATCGAGCACCGCTACCGGCCCAGTGTCGTCATCAGCGATGACAACGGCGTTCTGGTGGGAAGTGCCCGATCCACAAAGGGCTTGGATATCCATGCCTTGATTCGAGAATGCAAGGATCACCTCCTCCAATATGGAGGGCATGCCATGGCAGCGGGCATCACCGTCAAACCCAATTCAGCGGCGGATTTCGCCCAAGCCCTCGACGCGGCTGTGGGCAGGGAGTTGCAAGCGGTCAGCAAGCGTGAACCGAGACACTATGACATGGAGGTTTCAGTGTCCCAATGCACACCGGAATTGCTCATGCAGCTGAGAAAATTCGAGCCCTTCGGTCCGGGATCTCCAGCTCCAGTCTTCCTTGCACGCGACGTTCGGCTGGCCCATACCCCCCGCAAAGTGGGCAAAGAGGGCCGGCACCTCAGGCTCTCCATGGCAGCAGGGCACAGGGAAACATTGGACTCCGTGGGATTTGGAATGGGTCACCGCCAAGGGGCCCTTGCAGCAGCCGACACTGTGGACGTCGTGTTTCGGGTAGAAACTGAATGCTACCGTGGCGTTTTGCAGCCCCGCATCACCTTGTTGGATTTTTGGTCCGACCGCCATTGAAGCCAATGGCCGAAGTGCAGACTCTGTCTCTTATACACATCTGACGCTGCCGACGATCCTACCTGTG
>CAXHAW010000494.1:0-1519 GCA_964014525.1 uncultured bacterium | reverse complement strand
GTCCATGGACCATGCCCAGCGGCTCGCCAATTGGTCCGCACAATCGGAGCTGTTTCTCTTGCATGTAGCAGGGCACACCTTCGGCTCATCAGAACCATGGACCCAAGCCGATTTACCTCAAGCACTAGACACCCTAACGCAAACGACCCTGCGCTTCCTTTCGGAAGGCAGGGCCGCTCAAAGTTGATTCTTGCCGTCTCTAGTGGCGAATCACAAGCTTTCTGAGGTTCTGGTTTCCTTCAGTGCCAATTAAGTAGACACCATCGGGAAGATCCAGATGGACATTCTGCTGTCCCGCATCCAAGTCTGCACTCAACACCTCACGGCCCATCAAATCGAGAACCACCAAAGCCGTTTGAGATTGCACCCCACTGAGGCGCAAAACTCCATTTGTGGGGTTGGGGTGGAATTCAAACATCTTTGCTTGGGCTTCATCCACATCCACGAGAAAGACATCACTTTCCGCCAACGTGAAAGAATCGAGGTAGTACAAGCCCAACGTTTGGCCGTCGCCCAATGCATAAAAGTTGATCGTGCTGAAGTTTCCGCTGTATGCAGCTTGGAAAACCTCATCTCCGTCAATCCACATCTTGAACAGGCCCTGATCCAAATCCACCACATAGCGCACATTGAACCATTCATCATGCGGCACTGCTGTAGGCTCAGCCATTCCCCATGGGCCATCTGCCATGGCAGAGCCATCGGTGTTGGCAAAGAAGTTGCACTGCCAGCTGTCCGTTCCAGCTCCCGCAACATCAGTGCCCTGGACATTGAAGTATGCGGAGTGTCCGGTTGGGATCAGCATCTCCCAATCGAGACTCCAGTTGCCCTCGGTCTTGCCCACATTGAGCAGGATGTCCATCGGTCCGCCAGCCACATTTGCGGCCTCAACCTTCAATGAATTGATTCCCTCATGGGAAATGGAGTCATTAACTTGAGAATCCCATTCGCTGCCTTCTGCACCGCCTGGCCAAACATCAAAAAGTTCGCTTTCAACGCAGATAAAGTCGCCCGCGGTGTAATCTTCAAAGCCTTCCTCATATTGAGCAAAGGCTCCTGTGCCCGCAACGCAGGCTGCAAAGAGTAGAAGTTTCTTCATGTCTTGTTTTGATTTGCGGAAAAATACAGGACCCGCAAACACCACCCAATTCAAATGGAAGGAGAAGGCAACATCCGAAAGTTGAAAGGACAACTGAGTGAGACTCAACAGGTGACATACCAATGGCAACACTCCAACATTTTGGATCCGTTACCGCCTGTCGACATGGCTTCGTGGATCGGTAAGGAATTGCAAATCGAATCCACCGGAGCCATCAATTGCACAGTCACAGGAAAACGCATCCGGAAAACCTACGGGGACGGCATGTCATTTGACGCTTTTCAAAATTCCCCTCTGGCGGTAGAAAGCATCATCCATCCCGAACTCAGCCGAATTCATGAGGGCATTGCCCTCCGGGACAAAGACTGGGAAGAGACTGTCTCTTATACACATCTCCGAGCCCACGAGACTTCACGGAAT
>CAXHAW010000493.1:0-1520 GCA_964014525.1 uncultured bacterium | reverse complement strand
ATCAGACCCTGTGTGCGCCTGTATCCGAGGCAAAGGCGGGAACAGGAATGCGTACGGACAGCAGCGATGCCCAATACAATCCAGACTTGGTGGCCTTTCTCTGTCTCCAACCTGGCCTATCCGGTGGCCGCGTGATGCTCGCCAATGCGCCGGCGATGCTCGGGCGATTGCGTCAAGCCCGTCCAGAATTGGAGTCGGTTGCCCGCAAGGCTTGGCCCTGCCATCTGGATGCGCCAAACCTGCAAAGCGAAGGCAAGGCCGCGTCAAACAATGCGATCCCCATGTTCTCAGAGGACCCAAGTGGTTTCGTTTTCAGGTACATGCGGTCTAGGACAGAACGCGCCATGGCGAAACTGGGACAGGGGGTGCCCGCTGATCTCATGCGGCTGTTTGATTTCATCGACGCCGACATGGAGTCCCACGCCATCCGGTTTGCGCTTCACCGCGGCGACATGCTCTTTGTCAACAACCGCACGACGGTGCACGGACGAAAAGCCCTTGACCATGGTCCTGGTATGGCCCATCGGTGTCTTGTTCGCGCCTGGGTGGATGGATTTCTGGATTCCCACGCGCCGGCCTTGTCTCGGCGCGCTTGAATCCGGAACTTGTCGGCATGAAAGGCATTGTCCTCGCCGGCGGAAGCGGCACCCGGCTTTATCCAATCACGAAGGCCATCAGCAAGCAGCTGATGCCCATCTATGACAAGCCGATGATTTACTACCCCTTGTCCACGCTGATGATCAGTGGTATTCGGGATATTTTGATCATTTCCACGCCGCACGACCTGCCCGGATTCCAGCGCTTACTGGGTGACGGCAGCCAATGGGGTTGCTCCTTCACCTACGTTGAGCAGAAGGTGCCCAATGGGCTCGCCCAAGCCTTTGTGTTGGGGGAAGAATTCATAGGAGACGACAAGGTGGCCCTCGTTTTGGGAGACAACATATTCTATGGAAGGGGGTTTGGCCGCATCCTTCGCGACAACACCGACATCGACGGAGCGGTCGTCTACGCCTACCACGTCAATGACCCCGAGCGCTATGGGGTGGTGGAATTTGATGAGGAGGACAGGGTGCTGAGCATCGAGGAAAAGCCCGTCAACCCCAAGTCTAATTTCGCTGTTCCGGGGCTGTATTACTATGACAATCGCGTGGTTGAAATCGCCAAGAACTTGAAGCCCAGTGCTCGCGGGGAATACGAGATCACCGATGTCAACAAGGCCTTCTTGGAGATGGGGGAACTGTTCGTTTCCAAGCTTCACCGGGGCACGGCTTGGCTGGATACGGGGACATTCAGGTCACTCACTCAAGCCAGTCAATATGTCCAGGTCATCGAAGAGCGCCAGGGCATGAAGATTGCTTGCCTCGAGGAAATTGCATGGCGCATGGGCTTCATCGACACCGATCAGGCCCGCAAATTGGCCGATGAGTTGGTCAAGAGTGGATATGGCCAATACATCCACGACCAAATCGATCGCGGGCTCTCATGACGACGCAGACCTTCGATGCAAGGGCCGCGATGGA
>CAXHAW010000492.1:0-1530 GCA_964014525.1 uncultured bacterium | reverse complement strand
AACCATTGTCGACCGCCTGGCGTTGGTTGAGAAAGCGACAGACGATGGCCCCACAGAAGCTAGGCTCCACCTTGTCATCGACAGGCTGGCCATTCCAAAGGTGAGCGATCGGGAGGAGTTCATGCAGCGACTGGCCGATTCGGTGGAAACTGCGTTCTACGAGGGGCACGGCAAATGCGAGCTGCATTGGATGGGCAGTGATGGTCAAACCGATGTCGCCCCCTTTTCCGACCGATTCGAACTTGATGGGATGGCTTTTGAACTCCCCTCTCCTGACCTGTTCAGTTTCAACAGTCCACAGGGTGCCTGTCCGAAATGTGAAGGGTTTGGTCATGTCATCGGCATCAGCGAAGACCTGGTGATTCCGGACCCCTCCAAGAGTCTCTACGAGAACGCGGTCGCTCCTTGGCGCGGAGAAAAAGCCAGCCGCTACAAGCAGCGCATCCTGCAAAACGCATATGACGAGGATTTCCCGGTGCATTCGCCCTACGCCGACCTGACCGCCAAACAGAAAAAGCAGCTTTGGCAAGGCACCCGATCATGGAAAGGCATCGACGACTTCTTTGCTCGACTTGAGGCCAAGAGCTACAAGATTCAAAACCGGGTGATGCTCAGCCGATACAGGGGCAAAACCCCTTGTGCCCATTGCGGGGGGAGCCGCCTGCGCCCTGAAGCCGGATATGTGCAGATTGATGGACAAAGGCTCCCGGACCTCCTCAGCATGCCCATCGAAGACGTATTGGCCGTTTTGAATGGACTCCAGCTTTCAGAAGCTGAACAGGACATCGGGAAGCGCCTCCTCCTTGAGATTCGCCAAAGGCTGCAATTCCTGCTCGACGTCGGTCTCGGCTATCTGAGCCTCAACAGAGGCAGCGCCACCCTCAGCGGAGGAGAAAGTCAACGCATACAGCTCGGCACAAGCCTTGGAAGCAGCTTGGTGGGCAGCACCTACGTGCTCGACGAGCCGAGCATCGGACTTCACCCCCACGACACAGACCGGCTCATCCGCGTCCTCAACGGCCTCAGAGACCTGGGCAACACGGTGGTGGTGGTCGAGCACGAAGAGTCGGTCATCCGCGCTGCCGACCATGTGGTCGATCTCGGCCCCATGGCAGGAAGTGAGGGCGGTCATGTGATGTTTGCAGGAGACTTGGACTCCCTCATCCAAGCGCCGGATTCCTTGACCGCAGACTACCTCAATGGCACCCGGCGCATTCCCGTGCCGGAAAACAGGCGGGCCGGCGTCGGGTCACTGACCGTGTTCAATGCCAAGGAACACAACCTCCAAGGCTTCGATGCGCAATTCATTCTCGGTGCCCTCAACGTGGTGACCGGGGTCTCCGGTTCTGGAAAGAGCACCCTCGTTAAGCGCATCCTATACCCACTGCTCTCACGACACCTCAATCTCGGGGGAGACCGACCCGGTGTGAGCGACGGTGCCTCTGGCGATTTGGAGCGAATCCAAAGGGGGGTGGTTGGGGAGCCGACTCCGAGTGGCAAGCGCGGCGGGTCCCATCCGGGGGCCGAGGG
>CAXHAW010000491.1:0-1533 GCA_964014525.1 uncultured bacterium | reverse complement strand
ACAGGTAGGATCGTCGGCAGCGTCAGATGTGTATAAGAGACAGGTTTCCACCATGTCCACCCCCGCCTCCGACCGACCCATTCGGGTCAGATTCGCCCCCAGCCCAACCGGTCCACTCCACATGGGCGGCGTGCGCACGGCCTATTACAACTGGCTCTTCGCACACCGACACGGCGGCACCTTCGTGCTCCGCATCGAGGACACCGACCAGACTCGGTTTGTAGAGGGCGCCGAAAACTACATCCGTGAAGCCTTAGACTGGTGTGGCATCGCCCCGGACGAAGGGCCCAGCAACCCCGGCGAATTCGGACCCTACCGCCAGAGCGAGCGCGGTGAACTCTACGGTCCGCAGGTGCAGGCCCTGCTCGATGCGGGCCACGCCTACAAGGCCTGGGACACCCCCGAAGACATCCAAGCCCAACGGGATGCAGCAGAAGGCAGCGGGACCCCGTTTCAATACGACGCCACGACCCGTGCCGCCATGCGCAACAGCCTCTCGCTGCCAGCCGCCGAGGTCGCCGAGCTGGAGGCCGACGGCACACCCTACGTGGTCCGCTTCAAGATGCCGGCGAGCGAGCCCGTGAGCTTCACGGACGCCATCCGCGGCGCCGTCACCATCGACACTGCTGTTCTCGACGACAAGGTCCTGATGAAGGCCGACGGCCTGCCGACCTACCACCTCGCCAACGTCGTAGACGACCATTTCATGGAAATCAGCCACGTCATCCGCGGTGAGGAGTGGCTGCCGAGCGCGCCCCTGCACCAGCTGCTCTACCGCGCCTTCGGCTGGACGCCCCCGACGTTTGCCCACCTGCCCCTCATCCTCAAACCGACCGGCAACGGCAAGCTGTCCAAGCGCGACGGCGACAAGGGCGGCTTCCCCGTCTTCCCACTTCGCTGGGCCGACCCTGCCACCGGCAGCGAAAGCAGCGGATACCGCGAATCCGGCTACCTGCCGGACGCCTTCATGAACATGCTCCTCCTCCTCGGCTGGAACCCCGGCACCGAGCAAGAGATGTTCTCGCTCGAGGAGGCCGCGGGCGCCTTTGACCTCGACCGCGTCATCAAGAGCGGGGCCCGGTTCAATCCGGACAAGGCGAAGTGGTTCAACGAGCAGCACCTCCGCGCCACCCCGGTGGCCGACCTCGTGCCCGCCGCGCAGGCCCTCTTTGCCGCAGAGGGCGTCAACTTCACCGCCGACCAGACCACGGCCGTGCTTGACATGATGCTCGAGCGCATCGCCTTCCTCGACGACCTCAAGGCCGCCACCTGGCTGCACACCGCCCCCACCACCTTCCCGGAGAAGATGCTGAAGAAGCGCTGGAAAGACGACACCGACGGCATCCTCAACGAACTCGCCGACAAACTCCGAGCGGTGGAGCCGTTCGAGGCCGATCCCATTGAAGCCGCCTTCAAGGCCTTCCTTGAGCACAAGGAACTTGGCTTCGGTCAGGTCCTCCTCCCTTTCCGCATTGCCCTGACCGGTGAAGGTGGCGGCCCGTCCATGTTTGCCTTTGCCGCCTTCCTCGGCAA
>CAXHAW010000490.1:0-1534 GCA_964014525.1 uncultured bacterium | reverse complement strand
CCTTGTATCCTTTTCACTTGGTGGAGGGGTTGGAAGGGATTCGCCACGGCGCCTTCACCCAACGCGAGCGCTGGGATCAAGTACAGCAACAACTTGAGGCCAAAGGCTGGAGCACCCCCCTTCATATTAACGGCCGCTGGATTCCCAACGAGCAGACCGCCGAAGCACTGATTCGCCTCCCGAAACATGGCGAACTTCATTTCGGCAAAGAGCGACTTGCATTTCAATCCGGGTCAGAAGGCAGCGGCGCAACAGTCCCCATTCAAATGACTGGCGCGCCCAGAATGCTCAATCATGCAAATGATCTTTTTACAGAACTGGAAGACCAAATCGTCCTGGATATGGATGCTTTGAAATCGCAGTGGAGACTTCAAGCATTCTCGGCGCATCCTCCCACTCACGTTTTTGGACCAACTGACCGAATCCTCGTGTCCGGTGACGCTGTGGTGCGCGCTGCAACACTGGATACCACAAACGGGCCCATCGTGATTGGGCCCAACGCACGGGTGGAACAGGGAAGCCACATCGAAGGCCCTGTTGTTCTGAACGAAAGCGCCGTGGTCCACACCGGGGCACACATCCGAGGAGCGACGGTGATTGGGCCCCACTGCAAGGTGGGAGGAGAAATCTCCAACGTAAACTTCCAAGGCTGGGCCAACAAGGCCCACAGTGGATTTTTGGGCAACAGCGTCATCGGCAGGTGGTGCAACCTTGGGGCAGGAACGGAATCCAGCAACCTCAAAAACACCTATGGAAGCGTCAAACAGTGGTCAGAGTCCAAGCAAACCATGGTGGATTCCTCACTTCAATTTTGTGGTGTCTTGATGGGAGACCATTGCAAATGTGGAATCGGAACCACACTCAATACCGGGACGGTGATGGGCCCCGCTTCCGTGGTGTTCGATGCCGGCTTCCCTCCCAAACATCTCCCCCCCTTTTCCTGGCACAACGCAAAGCAGGGAACCACTGAGCCAAACGACCTAAATAAAATGTTGTCGACTGCCGAAGTGGTCATGTCCCGCCGGGACATGTCTGTGTCCAAGCAGGCTCGAGCCAATCTGTCAGCCCTTCACGCCAAACGGCACAATTGATCACGGCAGGACTGACAACTTGTCCCCGGCTATTTCCATATTTCATTCCGGCCCGATTTGTGACCTACCCCAAGCCGATGATTGAAGAATCTCCCCTGCACATCTTGCTATCTGACGAGACCGAAGACCAGCTCAGCATTCCCTTGCTGAGTTCGGAAGATGAGGCCGCCATGGAACGGGAATCCACCCCGGAAGACCTGCCCATTCTCCCCCTTAGAAACACTGTTTTGTTTCCAGGCGTCGTCCTGCCGATCAACGTGGGCCGAGACCAAAGTCTCAAACTCCTCAAAGAAGCCAACAAAGGCGGACATGACATCGGGGTCATGACCCAACAAGATGGACAAGTAGAAAACCCACTGGCTTCGGACTTACACGATGTGGGCACCGTGGCTCGCATTGTCAAGATGTTGCGGATGCCAGATGGATCCAATACGGTCATCATC
>CAXHAW010000489.1:0-1536 GCA_964014525.1 uncultured bacterium | reverse complement strand
TGAGTGCGCAGCTGTCTTTTCCTCCTTGATTTTGAGTTGGGCAATTTTAGCCTTCAACTTCCCAATGTGGGCGTTGGTGGCCTTGTTCTTCTGGGTCTTGTCGATCTCGGCGCGAATCAATTCGATTTGCTCTTTAATCGTCGCCAAGTCCAACCCTCCTGTATCGGGGCTTGGTTGGCTGTTCTTGAAGGCTCTTACGCAACAAAGCGCCGAAGTGAGTTGTTTACCGCTCCATACGATGCCCTCAAACATGGCGGGCCTTTGGGTTGAATCATGGGCTTGGACATGATTGGACTCTTGGTCCATGAACCAACCCTTCGCCATCTGCTTTCGCTACCGTGGACTGAATTGAAATCCGGTATGGAAAAAGCCTCGCTGCGAACCCACCGACCCGACCAAGACAAGGTGTTGACCACATCCTTTGCCATCGATGCTGAGGCGGAATTATTGGATTGGATGGACCAGCAGTCGTCTGAGTCCAATCCAACCACTGCACAGGCACTCGCCCAACTCAACGATGGTGAGGAAGGCCTCCTCCATCTCATGAAATGGGCCAGCCCCGGACAATGGGAAGTTTGGGAAGGACGTGCCTTTCTTTACCTCGAAAACGCAACAGGAAAGGACGCTGAAGACATTCATGAATTGTATGCACAAGCCACCTGGGACGAAGCCAAACAACGCCTTCATGGCATCGCTGATGACGAATACGCCGAACGTGTTGTGATGGATTGGATGGAGCGGCGCAAAGCGCTTGGGGAAACATTGGATGAGACCCTCGATCCAAAAATTGTCCCAACCTTTGAAGCTCACACCCGTGCATCAAAAGCGTTGGTTCATGCAGTGAACCGTGCCATGAACGAAGATGAGCTTGTGCTTGTGGTCGGTAGGGAACACCTCGAGGCTTCAAAGTGGGGCCATGGAGATTGGAACCTTTCGGCCTATCTTCAATCCCTTTGAGCGAGGGGTTCAAAATCCACCTTCTCTGCCGTAGGTTCGATGTCGGACGAAGAAACCGCTGAGGGACCCGTCGAAGATGTTGCTGACGAAGCGCCTCCAACCGAGGAACCTGCATCGGATGCGAACCCTTCCGAAACCGCCGTTGAGGAGCCAGAGGAGGAGCGTGACCCGATTGAAGTGGCTTTGGAGCGCGCTGATTTTGCCGAGAAGGAAATCGCCTACAAAGAGGCAGAAATCCAAAACGTCCGCAAACGCCTCATGGCTGACAAAGCCGAAGCCATCCAGTACGGGGGAATGGGTATGGCCCGTCGTATGCTGACGATTCTGGGCGATGTTGACCGAGCCATGAGCGGGATTGAAGATGATGACCAATCGCCTGTAGCTCAGGGTCTTCGTTTGCTCCGAAACAAGATGTGGCATGAACTCCAAGCCGACGGTGTGGTCATCATCGAAGCCAAAGGCGCTGAATTTGACCCGTCAAAGATGGAGGCCATCGCAACCATTCCCCCCAGCGAGGCCCACCCGACCGGAACGGTGGTTGATGTGCTTGAGCAGGGCTACATGTACAAATCAAAGGTT
>CAXHAW010000488.1:0-1540 GCA_964014525.1 uncultured bacterium | reverse complement strand
TACACAGGTAGGATCGTCGGCAGCGTCAGATGTGTATAAGAGACAGTCATGGTGGAGCCCATCCAAGGCGAGGCAGGCGTGGTGGTCCCCGACGAAGGCTACCTCGCCGGCGTACGGCGCTTGTGCACCCAATACAACGTCCTGTTCATCGCCGATGAGGTCCAAACGGGAATTGCGCGCACCGGCAAGATGCTGGCAACCGACTACGAGGATGCCCGACCCGACATCCTCGTCCTCGGCAAGGCACTCTCAGGGGGCGTGTTTCCAGTCTCCGCTGCCCTTGCGGACGACGACGTCATGCTGTGCATCCAACCCGGCGAGCACGGCAGCACCTTCGGCGGCAACCCGCTTGCGTGCGAAGTGGCCATGGCCGCCCTTCAGGTGGTGGTCGAGGAAAACCTCGCTGACAACGCCATGAAGCTGGGCATTCGGTTCCGCGAAGCCATGGCAGCTCTGGCAGAGGAAAGCGACCTCGTGCTCTCCGTGCGCGGCAAAGGCCTCTTGAACGCCATCATCATCAACGACGCACCAGACAGCTCCACAGCTTGGGATTTGTGCGTGGCCATGAAAGACAACGGACTGATTGCCAAGCCAACCCACGGCAACATCATCCGTTTTGCACCGCCATTGGTCATCACCGAAGAACAGCTTGACGCGTGCATTGACATCATCCGAGACACCGTCCAATCTTTCTAGTGTGTCACCCTGCACGTGCAGAGCAAATCCTACACCCGAATTAACCAACCTCAACAGAATTGGTAACCACAAACACTTGATTTATACAGTGTAAATAACACGTAGGGAGTACCCCATGGCTTCAGGACTGGGAATCACCGGCAGTGCATTCAGTTCGTTTGGCGGTTTGAATTCGGGCTTCGATCTCTTCTTCGAATTGCTGTTGTGCACTGACCTATACGGCTGTGCTTCCCCTGTGGCATGCAACTACGACAATTGGGCCACTGCAGACGACGGATCCTGCACATATGCTGCACCGGGGATGGACTGCAATGGAGCCCCCTGTGCAGCAGACACTGACGGGGATGGAATCTGCGACGGTGTGGACCTCGATAGCGACGACCCCTCGATCTGTATGGATGGAGATGGTGATGGCTGTGACGATTGCAGCAGCGGGACGTACAACCCTCAAATGGACGGCCCGGACATCGATGGGGATGGCCTCTGCGACTCTGGCGACCTGTGCTCCAATCCGCAAGCAGACAACTTCAGCGACCCGGCCAACGGACCTTGTCAAGGCACGTGCGACACCGCCCCCATTTTCAATGGCATCCAAGTCAACTCCCCCGCAAGCGACCCTTGGACCGAAGACGGAACACTCCTCACATCCACCGCTTTAGGATCAATGCTCTTTGTGTCAGACAGTGATTTTGAAGCGACCACCCTTCAGCTCTTTGGAATCAATGGCGCCCCAAACTATACGTTGGACATGCCATTGGACCCAATCGATTTCGTGACACCGGGCCGCTACTCGGCCATGGTATTTAATGCAGGGGGGTGCCCTGGCGTGGCCACTGTTGTCCAT
>CAXHAW010000487.1:0-1556 GCA_964014525.1 uncultured bacterium | reverse complement strand
GAGTCCACCGCCGTGCTGTGGGACTTCTTCGCCACCGAATGCGCTGGCGGGTTTACGGATGTGGCCGATTCATCGCCTGAGAATGTCCTCATTGAACGCTGGAGAAGCGGCATCGAGGCCAAGGTCAATTGTCGGGTCGACATCCGCAACGTGCTGGGACAACTTGTGGACCGCATCGTCCTTCACCAAGGCGAAACGTGGACCGCCTTACCGGCGGGCTTTCATCTCATCTGCGCCACAACCGAAGCAGGTGAGCGCCAGACGATTTACACTGAATAAGTGGATTCAAAGGGGTTTGCGAACCACATGAAGGTGGCTCTCCGGGCCCAGTGCACAGCGCGAGTGGCGATCGGCACCAAACAGTGCCTTGAGGTCAATCTCCTCTGCCTCAAAACCAACGTCCCTGTACCGGTCTGCGTAATCCAAACCGTACAATCGAACGTGGTCCCGCTGCCAATACAAACGCTCCCTTTCTGCTGGGTCCGTGATGCTGGGGTCTTCTAAGGTCTTCTGGTTGCCCCTGTCCATGGGCACCTGAAAAATGCCCCAACCACCGGGCTTCATGACGCGGAAATACTCTGTCATCACCTTGCGGTCGTCGGCGACGTGCTCCATGAGGTGGTTGCCCATGATGATGTCAAAATGGTGATCCTCATAGGGGATGTCATGCACATCGAAATGCACATCCGCCCACGGAGAGACCAAATCTGCCCGGACAATGTCCAAGCCCTCGGCCCGATTGAAACGCTTCAAGAAACAGTACTCTGGAGCCAAGTGAAGCATCCGTCGATTGGGGCCGCCCGAAAACAGGTCGCTGTGTTCGCTGAGGTACATCCACACCGCCCTGTGCCGCTCCAGACTCAGGGTGTCCGGAGCCAGTGCATTGGGGCGGGTGCGGTCACCCCGACCATAGGACAGAAACCGCCGATAGGTCCTTCCATTGATGGGGTCCTCAAAACGCTTTCCCCAGTAGAATGGAGAAATGGCCTGCAACGCAAAGTGGGCCACCCTTTGCAAAAGGTGGCGCGGCACAAAGCGGGTCACGAAAGAAATCAGGGCGCGCATGAACGGCCAAAGATAGCATTGGCCTGCAGGGCCATCAGCGAATGACGACCTCGCGGACGGTCTCCTTGCCGAGGTGATCGTTGATCATGGTGCGGATGCGGGTCCGGGCCATGAGGAACTCCTCTTTCATCGGTGCAGAATCCAATTCTATGGTCATGGTCCCCGAACGAACCTTCAGGTACCGGGTTTTTCTGGACACAGCTTCCCCCATGACCTCTTTCCAAGCCAACTCTGCACGCGCATCTTCCAAACGTGCCCCATGGCCACTCAAGCGAAGCCAGTCTTGAAGCGCATCGCCCAAAGACACTGCTTCTGACTTTCTCGGAGAACGAGAAGATGCCTTTTTCCCCTTCCGGCCCATCATGGTTTCTCTGCAAAATTGTCGTGATCATGCAACGGCCGAACACCATCCCGGTCCACCCACCAACTCGCATGGCTCACTCCAGCCTGATTGAGCAGGTCAGGTATGCGAACGCCATCCGTATCGGAGA
>CAXHAW010000486.1:0-1564 GCA_964014525.1 uncultured bacterium | reverse complement strand
GGTTGGCCATGTAAGCCCCCTTCTTGTGGGCCTTCCATGCAGCAGACACATTGGAGCCCATGGCATTCGTGCTCAAGAAGAACACATTTCCATAGCCCCCTGAACACAACACCACCGCATGGGCGCCGTGTCGCTCAATCTCTCCCGTAACCAAATTCCTCGCGATGATGCCCCTGGCCTTCCCGTCAATCACGACCACATCCATCAATTCATGACGGTTGTACATGGTCACCTTTCCCTTGGAAATCTGCCGACTCAAGGCGCTGTACGCTCCCAATAAAAGCTGTTGGCCCGTTTGCCCTTTCGCATAGAACGTGCGGCTGACCTGCACCCCACCAAAAGACCGATTGTCAAGCAGGCCCCCGTAGTCGCGTGCAAAAGGAACCCTTTGTGAGACACATTGATCGATGATGTTCGCACTGACTTCCGCTAACCGATAAACATTCGCCTCCCGGCTGCGATAATCTCCCCCTTTGATGGTATCGTAGAACAAGCGGTACACGGAGTCCCCGTCGTTCTGGTAATTCTTGGCCGCGTTAATGCCCCCCTGCGCTGCAATCGAGTGTGCTCTTCTTGGGCTGTCCTGAAAACAGAATGCCTTGACATTGTAGCCCATTTCGGCCAATGACGCGGCTGCGGAACTGCCTGCCAACCCCGTGCCGACAACAATCACATCGATAAGACGCTTGTTAGCGGGGTTCACCAAACGTATTTGGTCCTTGTGCTTCTTCCACTTGTCAGCCAAGGGTCCTTCCGGAATCTTGGCGTCCAGTGCTACTACGTGCTTGGGCATCTCCGTCATGGTCCGCTTAATTATGCCCGGAAGGCCTGAAAGAAATACAAGTACACAACGATTGCAGAGAACAAAACGGGAACCACCACGCTAAATGCCTTGCCTAAGCCCCCCACAATCATGGTGTACCGCGGATGCCTCAAGCCCATGGACTGGAACCCACTTGAGAATCCATGCCACAAGTGGAAGCCCAACGCGAATTGCCCGAGCAGGTAAAACCCAATGGCCGGGAGTGCCCATCGGTTTATCTCTGGATTGAAGAATGCTGCGACAACCTTGTACAAGTCCTTCACCTCAGTTCCGTCTTCCAATGTTTGGGTGCCCACTTCACCAAAGTGCATCTGCCACCAAAAGTTCTGCATGTGGGTCACCAAGAACACGAGAACGATGGTGCCCAAAAGCATCATGTTGCGGCTGGACCAACCCGCATTCTCAGACGCCCGTTCCATGGCATAACGCACCGGGCGCGCCTTCTTGTTTTGCACGGACAGCACGATGCCATCCACCATGTGAAACAAAACCGACAAGTATGTGAGGTAAGACAAAATCTTGACCGCCGGGAAGGTGGTCATGAACTTGGCATACTCATTGAACTTCCTGCCTCCATCGGCCTCTGCCACGAACAACTGGAGGTTCCCGGCCAAGTGACCTGCTAGGAAAAGACAAAGGAAAAGCCCCGTAGCCGCCATGGCATATTTCTTGGCGATCGAGGACTTTAGTATTCCAGTTTGTGCCATACAGTATGGACGTCATGGTCGATGCATTACGACC
>CAXHAW010000485.1:0-1566 GCA_964014525.1 uncultured bacterium | reverse complement strand
TAGGATCGTCGGCAGCGTCAGATGTGTATAAGAGACAGGTTGCGGTCGACCCACTCTCAGAGTGTTCCGGAGGCCCCGTGCACGCCGGGTCAGGGCATTCAAAGGTGGAGTGAAGGTGAATTCAAGGAGTGGGCTCGAAAAGGAGCGGGTATGGACCCCGCTGGGGTCGTTCGCTTTGTGCCGGCCAGCGGAGCTGCCAGCCGAATGTTCAAGGCTTTGGTGTCTAGGGATGCTGCTGCCATGGAGCAACTGGATATCAGATGGGATGAGTTTCCTTTTCGATCCATTGCGGAGGCTGCAGGTCCATGCAGCACTGCGGAAGAGCGATGGCATACCGTCATTGAAAAGCTGGGGTTCCCCGCCAAGCCAAAAGGCGCATTGCCGTTTCATTTGGAGGAGGATGGGGTGAAGACAGCTTTTGAAGCCCAGCTTGTCGAGTGGGCCAGAACCCTTGATTCAAATGGAGCGACACTTCATTTTACGCTGCCGGCGGAGAGTCTCTCAGAGCACCTTGAGACCATACGGTCTGCGGCTGAGAAGCTCGCCGTGTCCGTAGAGGCATCCATACAGCACCCGGCTACGGACACGGTTGCCCTTGACGAGAAGGGGGCGCCCTTTCTCAAGTCGGACGGAACGTTGCTTTTTCGTCCAGGAGGGCATGGATCCCTCTTGCACAACCTCGCTGACATCGCCCGTTCTCATCCTGGGGCTTTGGTCAGCGTCAAGAACATCGACAATGTTCGTCCTGCTCTTGCATTGGGCGCTGTTGTTCCTTGGAGACAGGCCCTGATTGGCATGGCCTCAGGGCTCGTTGAGTCCCGAAACGAGGCCCTTTTGGCCTTGCGCTCAGGCGATGTGGGGCCGGCTCGGGATTGGCTTCGAAAGGCCTCTTCTCACCCAGCAGAAGCCATTTCTGCCGATGCCGTGGAGTTGTGGCCGATGTTGGATCGGCCTCTACTTGTGGCGGGAATGGTTCAGAATGAAGGTGAGCCAGGCGGTGGTCCCTTCTGGCTTCGAGACGATAAGGGCACGCTGCGCGCCCAGATTGTGGAATCTGCTGAGATGAACACAGAAGATCCTGCGGTCCGGGATTGCGTGGGCAGGGCGACCCACTTCAATCCCGTGGATTTGGTCTGTGCCATGCATGACGAGCTTGGACAAGCGTACAATTTGGTTGATTTCGTTGATGAAAGCCGCGATTTTGTTGTGTCCAAATCTCACGGAGGAAGGCCACTGAAAGGACTAGAGCATCCCGGATTGTGGAATGGCGCCATGGGCAGGTGGAATACCGTTTTTGTAGAGGTACATCCAGCGACATTTGCGCCTGTCAAGACCATATTTGACCTGCTTCGACCTGCTCACCGTTCTCACTGAATGAAAAAGGGCCGCTTCCAATTGGAAGCAGCCCCATTTCGTGTCGTGTTGCGAAGGAAGTTCAGCCTTTGAGAATGCGCTTGCTTATCACCTTGTCTCCATTGTGGAGGCGGATGGTGTACAAACCAGGGCGCAGGTGACCCAGGTCGCGGAAGCGGATTGGAGAATCCAGCTTTCCTCCGGCCAAAGAAA
>CAXHAW010000484.1:0-1569 GCA_964014525.1 uncultured bacterium | reverse complement strand
CACCAACCCCATCGCTGTCGGGGACCACGTGACGTGGACCGAAGAAGAGGATGGAACTGGGGTGATCACGGAGATTGCGCCGCGCCGGAACCGCATCATTCGACGAAGCGTCAACCTAAGCCATGAGGCCCATGTGGTGGCGGCCAACCTCGATCGGGCGTGGCTGGTCGTGACCTTAGTAGAGCCCAACACCAGCAGCGGGTTTGTGGACCGTTTCCTTGTGACGGCAGAGGCTTACGGGGTGCCGACGACGCTCCTGTTCAACAAGGTCGACGTGCTGCTCCAGCTCGGCGAAGAGGCGGAGGATCTGTTGGCTTCTTGGATGACCATGTACAGCGAAGCTGGCTACGAGTGCCTGCCGATTTCTGCCACAGAGGCCATCGGGTTGGAAGGGGTGCGCGACCGCATGAAGGGGGGCATTCACCTGATCAGCGGACACAGTGGAGTCGGGAAATCGACGCTGCTCAATGCGCTCATTCCCGGGCTCGAGCAGAAAACCGCCGAGGTGTCAGACGTCCACGACAAGGGCCGGCACACGACCACCTTTGCGGAGATGTTTCCCCTGCCTGGAGAGGATGGCGGCTTCATCATCGACACGCCCGGCATCAAGGGGTTTGGTTTGGTGAGGATAGAGAAAGAGACGCTGCACCATCATTTTCCGGAGATGTTTCGGTTGTTGCCCGATTGCAAATTCCACAACTGTCGCCACCTCGATGAACCGGGGTGCGCCGTGAGGCGGGCGGTGGAGAATGGAACCGTGGATGACGAGCGCTACCGCAACTACCGCAACATGGTCGAGGAATTCGACGAGGGGCCTTACCGCGCTGGAGGGCAGCGAGGGGGGCAGGGCGCCTGACCCGATCAGGTGGGGATGCGCGACGCAATCAGGCCGCCTACGCGGAGGTTGGGTCCGTTGTAGGTCAGGGGGCGGCCCGTGACGATGTCCCGAACGGCCAGACCTTGGGAGCGAAAGAGGGCGTCTCCGGCTGCGCAGTCCCATTCGAAATAGCCGGTGGACCGGGCGTGCAGGTCGGCTTTGCCTTCGGCGACCAGGCAGAACTTGGCCGCACCACTGGCGGGTCGCATCCGCACTTGGGCGGGGTCGACGGTTCCGGCGACGAGGTCGTTGAGTGTGCCGGGCTCGTTCCAGCTGATGAGCAGGCTGTAGGGTGGTGCGACGTCTTCATCGGCACTGATGGCCCGAGGTGGACGCGCCGCATCGTCAATTCTCGCCTTCCAAGTGCCGAGGCCATTGCCGCCGTAGTAAATCCGGTCAAGGTCGGGCAGGGCAACGATGCCCAGGATGGGATGCCAATCGTGGCCATCGCTCTCAATCAAGGCGATGTTGATGGCATATCCCGAACGCATTCGGATGAAGGACCCCGTGCCGTCAAGGGGATCAACCAACCACATCCGCGACCAGGTCTTCCTTTCTTCGTGGGGTGTGCGCCCTCCTTCTTCGCTGACCACAGGGATGCCGAGGCCGGACAACCCGTTTGCGATGATGTTGTGGCTGGCGTGGTCAGCATTGGTCACCGGAGAGCCATCACGCTTGTATTCCACTTTCAA
>CAXHAW010000483.1:0-1572 GCA_964014525.1 uncultured bacterium | reverse complement strand
AGTGGTGGCTGGTGAAACGTACCTCGCCGATGGGGCGGGATTCAGCTACAGCAGCGAGCTCAACTTCGACTTTTTTGAGGACGGGGCCACCCTGGAGAGTTGTGAAGACCTGTTGTCCGTGACCGTCAACATGGAGCACAGCTACATGGGCGACTTGGACTTGACAATCAGTTGTCCCGACGGCACAACGGTTCCGCTGATGAGTTATCCCAATGGCGGGGGAGGGTGCTTCTTGGGTGAGGCAGTCGATGACGGATCCAACACGCCAGGAACAGGATATGATTACGGATGGTCTCCGAACGCGGACATTCCCACCAACATCAACGACAACGGCAACTGGACGCAAACGGCGTATACCGACAATGCTGGAAATGCGGAAAACAACAACATCGCCAACCCGGGGATTTACACGCCAGAAGGCAATCTGTGTGATTTCGAAGGATGCCCTCTGAATGGCACTTGGACCTTTTCAGTGGTCGACAACTTGGCCATTGACAACGGCTTCATTTTCGAGTGGGGTCTCAACTTGAACCCTGCATTGATTCCAGGCGTGACGACGTTTACGCCGACCATTGGCTTGAATGCGGACAGTTCCTATTGGACGGGACCGGGCATCATCAACCAAGACTTTGACGCGAATTACTGCGACATCATCTTGGATGAGCCCGGCATTTATGACTACGTGTTCACGGTGACCAACAACTTCAGCTGCACCTTCGATACGACACTCAGTATCGAGGTCGTGGAGGGTCCGGAAAACAGCATCACGGCCGGCCCCGACCAGGTGTTCTGCGGAGACCCGGTGGACCTTCAAGGCGCCTTTATCGGTGGTGGACCTTCTCCCTGTGGAACCAGTCAGGGGACCACCACATATTGCTACGGCAACAACGAGAACACCGAGTGGGTCTACTGTCCCGACAATCCCGGAGACGGCACGCTGATGAACATCCTGTTCTACGATGGGGCCATCGAAAATTTCTTCGATCACATCCAGGTGTTTGATGGGGACAACACAGGGGCGCCGTTGCTTGTGGACTTGACAGGGGACTATCCGGAGACCTCTGTTGCCGCTACCAACCCAGATGGATGCCTCACGGTGTTGTTTACGTCGGATGGAAGTGTCAGTTGCGATGCCAGCACCTTCTACGAGGAGGTGAGTTGGTGTGTGGGATGTGGGCAGGATGCCTGTGGATTTACTTGGAGTTGGGATCCCGCGGACAATTTGATCAACCCAAACAGCGCGCAGCCCACCGTGAACACGTTTGACGGCACGCCGACGGAGTACGTGGTGTTTGTGGAGCCCATTGGTCTTGAAAACTGCGCCACAACCGATACCGTCCTTGTGGTCCCAGGATTCGAGTACACCACGGATTACAGTGACCCGAGCTGTCTGATCACCGATGGCAACATCGAGTTGAATATCTCTGAGCCGGCTGCAGAAGGCCCATGGGATGTGCAGCTGAGCGATGTGACGGGCGTGATACAGCAGCAAAGCTTTGGTGGTGGACTGCTGGTCTTTGACAACCTCGAAGCCGGCAGCTACACGTTGGAAGTGTCTGACCAGATTGGGTG
>CAXHAW010000482.1:0-1575 GCA_964014525.1 uncultured bacterium | reverse complement strand
GACGGCTTTGTTCTGAAATCGCCCGCTTGCTTCGTGGCAAGCACAAGGTGAACTTCACTCCTCATGCGGATTGTGGTGACTACGTCGTCGTAATCAATGCTGAAAAAGTGGAGCTGACGGGCAACAAGTGGGAAGACAAGGAGTACATCCGCTTCTCAGGGTACCCCGGTGGTCAATATCGCCGCACCGCAAAAGAGGTATTGGACCGCACCCCGGAGCGGCTCGTAGAACATGCCGTCCGAGGCATGTTGCCCAAGAATCGCCTTGGCCGAGCCATTTACAAGAACATGCATGTGTATGTAGGCCCTGACCACAGTCAAGAGGCCCAACAACCCACAGCTCACGCCATTCCCTCCTGATTCAAATGCAGACGATCAACACCTCCGGTCGCCGAAAGAATGCCATTGCCCGCGTTTACATGACGCAGGGAACAGGCAAGGTGACCATCAACAAGCGGGACATCACGGAGTACTTCCCTCTTCCGACCCTGCAATACAAGGTGAAGCAGCCATTCATGCTGACCGAGACGCTCGACCAGTTCGACATCAAGGCCAATTTGGACGGCGGAGGCATCACCGGTCAGGCAGAAGCCCTTCGTCTCGCCATTTCCAAGGCGTTGATTGAATTGAACGAAGAGTTGAAGCCAACCCTCAAGGCCGAGGGCCTCACCACCCGTGACCCACGGATGGTGGAGCGCAAGAAGTTCGGTCAAAAGAAGGCGCGGAAGAAGTTCCAGTTCTCTAAGCGCTGATTTTCAGCAACTCATTTTCCAGCATATACAGCTAGCATCCAAACGGCGGGGACCTTCTTCAGAAGCTACCTCGACGTTGCCAAACCCTAGGAACGTAGCAACATGGCACGCACCAATTTCGACCAACTGCTTCAAGCAGGATCCCACTTCGGTCACCTGAAGCGCAAGTGGAACCCCCACATGGCCCCTTACATCTTCACTGAGAAGAAGGGCATTCACATCATTGACTTGCACAAGACCGTGGTCCTCGTGGACGAGGCGGCAGCGGCAGCAAAGCAGATTGCCAAGAGCGGCAAGCGAATTCTGTTTGTTGCCACAAAAAAGCAAGCCAAGGATATCGTGACCGAGGCAGCTGAGTCAGTCAACATGCCATACGTGACCGAGCGCTGGTCAGGTGGCATGCTCACGAATTTTGCGACCATCCGGAAGGCCATCCGTAAGATGACGCAGATTGACAAAATGGAAGCCGACGGAACGTTGAACACCATGTCAAAGCGTGAGCGCTTGCAGGTCAGCCGTCAGCGTGCCAAGCTCGAGAAGAACCTCGGCTCGATTTCTGACATGAACCGGATTCCCGCTGCTGTTTTCATCGTGGACGTGATGAAGGAGCACATTGCCCTTGCTGAAGCAAAGAAATTGGGCATTCCTGTGATTGCCATGGTCGATACCAACAGTGACCCCCGTCCTGTGGAGTTCCCGATTCCTGCAAATGACGATGCGAGCAAGTCGATCAAAGCTGTTGTCGATGCCATCACGGAAGCCGTGAAGGAAGGCATGGCCTGTCTCTTATACACATCTGACGCTGCCGACGATCCTACCTGTGT
>CAXHAW010000481.1:0-1576 GCA_964014525.1 uncultured bacterium | reverse complement strand
AGTTTTTTCAGGATGACAGAGATGTCGTCATCGTCTAATCCGCCATTGGCGTCGAGTCTCAAGGTGATGCGGTTGGCGGGTGCCATGTCGCGAATGGTGCGAAGGCATTCCATCTCCCGCTCAAAGTCGAGGGCACCTACTTTGAGTTTCAGGGTGTCGAAACCACGGTTGAGTAGAGATTCCACTTGGGCAATCATGTCCTCAGGTTCGGCCATCCAAACCAAGCCGTTGATTGGCACTGGGCTCCCCTCAGTAAAGGGGCCTGGAAAAAGGGTGCGGTCGCCCTCGTTGAGCAGGTCGATCAGGGCCGTTTCAGCCGCGAATTTGACCGCTGGGTATTGCAAGCTCATCGCCTTTGGGTCCAGCGATCCTGATGCAGCAAGCTTTTTGAGTTCCATGCGTGCCCTCTGTGCGCTCTCTGGCGACAGACCGGGGATGAGGCTGCATTCGCCAATTCCCACCCGGCCATCTTCATCTAGGTCCCTGGCAACAACATAGAAGCTGGGCTTTTCTGTCAGCACCCCCCTGGACGTCCCTGCTGGATTCTTGAACTGAAGCGCGCGTTCTACGATGCGGATGTCAAGACCGGTCATGCCGTGGCGCTGAGAAAGAGAAACAGAGAAATTGAAAAGGTGCTGAGGGCCATCTTTTTTAGCTCGCCATCCAGTTCAGCCGGATTTTCAGTTTTGAGCACAAACAAGAGGTGGCGGGCGTGCACCAGTCCGAAGAGGCCATACCACAGCTGACCGTGCCAAGGACCTGCCGGATCTAGCCTCCAAAAGGCGAGAAGGGCAAGCCAAGCCCCGATGAGAAGGGCGGCGTGATAGACTTTGCCTTTTGAGAATCCCATGCGGACCACCAGTGTGTGTTTACCGGTTGTTGCGTCTGAGAGGTGGTCACGGAGGTTGTTCAGATTGAGTACACTGACACTGAGCAGGCCGATGGTGGCGGAGGGGAGGAGCCACAACACGTCGAACTCGCCTGAAATAAGCGTGGCCGTCCCGGCCACACCTGCTGCACCGAAGAAGACGAGAACACCGATGTCACCTAGACCGCTGTATCCATATGGTCGCGACCCAGCCGTGTATGCGTAGGCAGCTCCGATGGAGATTGCACCGATGCCGGTCCACATGAGCAACTCAAGTGCATTGTCTCCGGCGGCCGAGAGTGCCGTTGCCAACCCAGTGACAAAAGCAAGTCCACCTGTGAAGTAAACGGCCTTGCGCATTCCGGTGGCGGAAATTCGGCCGGATGCCACCGCCCTATCGGATCGCTCTTTTCCCTCCGCTCGATCCGCTCCGTTCTCGAAGTCTCCCAAGTCGTTGGCGAAGTTGGCGAGGATTTGAAGCAAGATGACGGTGAGAAGACAGCCTGCGAAAAGCGTGGGGAACCGGTCCCCTGTCGGAGGTGATGTTGCAGCAGCCATAGCACCTCCGGTGAGGACGCAGGCACTGGCGAGAGGCAAGGTCCTCAGCCGCGCAGCCTCAATGTAGTCTCGCAGCATGCTGGGGTCAGGGGAACTTAGGGTACTGCTGGAAGTCGGGATCGCGCTTCTCCAGGACTGTCTCTTATACAC
>CAXHAW010000480.1:0-1580 GCA_964014525.1 uncultured bacterium | reverse complement strand
CCACGGGGCAGCCATTGACATCGACTTCTACATCAAGGGGGCTTCCAGGACAGCGGTCGCGCAGGTTGTCGACGCCATCGCCATCGGTGTCCATGGAGGCGAGCAAGGCAGCGTCGACCGAGGTCATGCCGGGCACAATGGGCGCAGGGGCTGTCTTCTTACCGAGCTTGCCCAGTCGAATGCCCAAGCCGAAGAAACCGCTGGCTAAAGCGTCTCCGGACAGCATTTTTCCAGAGGCTTTTTGGTCGACGTTATCGGTCAGACCAAGCCACCCGCCCACACCCATCCGCATCCTCACACGCGGGCTGATGTCCATTCGCACACCAATTTGAGCAGGTATGGCAAGACTGCGGCCTGTTCCCGGTGCATTCTCTTGGTCAGCGAGGTCACTTTCATAAGAGTAATCGCGGCGCAGAATGTTGGCGTTGCCATCGTGGTCACCGGCTTCATCAATGTCCCGCAGTGTGCCGTCCGACCAAAGGTGATAGGTGTTGCCGTATGCGTCCTCGAGGTCTTGTTTAATCAAGTGGTCCACATGGGCGATGCCCAGGCCGATGAAGGGCTGAAATCCTTGGGTGACACGGGCATTTCGCGTGGCGGCCTTTTGTGTCTCATTTCCTGCAAGCAAGTAGTTGCACATCACTGCGGCCGATTGAATCTCGGTTTGTATTCCGTTGACAAAGCCATCGTCGGTGACGATCTGGGTCCGTGCGCCTTGAAATTCTATTTCCCAGGGGCCGTTCCAGCGGGCCTGCACAGTCACCGCATGACCAAATCCCGTGTTGCCGAGATGGTGGGCTCCATAGGCGGCAGTGCGTTCCGAGTGCAAGGTCGTCGGCCCGGATTGCCATCCCGCATGGATGGCTGCTGCAGGTCCAGTCGCAGCGGATTGTCCGAAGACGGCGCTACCAAACAACGTAAAGACAGCAAGAACAAGCGCCATTGCGGGATACACAATGCGATTGGGGACCGGGGAGAAGAAGATAAACATGCGGAACATGATGTGGTGTTCACGCTCCATACGGGTGGGGGACGCTTGGGGTTACATTCCCAGCATGTTCGTCGCCAGCTCCCGGCCGATGCCCGCTCCGATGGCCACGCCCATGCCTCCCATGCGCACAGCGTGGTGAAGCCCTGGATGGTTCTCCCCGATGAGGGGACGGCGGTCGCTTCCAACACCCAGCCAACCGGTCCATCTGTGGGTCACGGACTCAACCTCAAGCCATGTTTTGGCGGAGGCCAGAAGCTGGGCGTCCCATTGCCCTTCCGCCTCGCGATCTTGCTCAGGGGGCAACGGAAGTTTGATTCCCCAGTGTCGGCCGCCTCCGAAAAGGATGTGGTGTTCATCGAGGGTACGCATGTACAGATAGCCTTGGTCCATGTGATAGGTTCCCTCAGGCAATGACCTTGCCGGTACTTTAAGGACGAGGACACGGTTGGGCACAGGTTGGACATCGAGACCCTCAACCAGTTGACCGGC
Organism: uncultured bacterium; assembly: GCA_964014525.1. Taxonomy (GTDB): domain Bacteria; phylum Bacteroidota; class Bacteroidia; order Flavobacteriales_D; family Sanyastnellaceae; genus UBA8752. The sequence goes on along the minus strand of CAXHAW010000480.1, from coordinate 100 downwards.
GAGTCCATTGGTGCAGATTCCGACCTTTTTCGTTTGGAGCTCCAAACGAAAAAGGCTGTCTCTTATACACATCTCCGAGCCCACGAGACTTCACGGAATC
>CAXHAW010000479.1:0-1593 GCA_964014525.1 uncultured bacterium | reverse complement strand
GATTCCGTGAAGTCTCGTGGGCTCGGAGATGTGTATAAGAGACAGGGGAGGCGGCTGTGTTCATTGGCATGGAGGCAGATGGCCGTTTGGTGTTGATTGAGCGTGCGCCCTCTGGTGGAATACATGGCGGTCAGATGGCCCTTCCTGGTGGTGCACGGGAGGCAGGGGAAAGTCTCGTCGAGTGTGCGCTACGGGAATGGCGCGAGGAACTGGGGCTCATGCCAAGCCACAGGCCCAGTTCAGGTCCAGTGAGCATGACTGAAGTCCATGTCGCCCCCAGCGGGTTCATTGTGAGGCCATACGTGGCTCATGTTGAGTTGCCTGAGAAATTCGAATTTGATCGAACAGAAGTGGCGGCTGTTCACCGGATTCGACTCGCTGATTTGTTGGATGAAGATCACAGGTGCACCCAGAAGGTGCGCGCCGGAGAAAGCAAGGGATTGGTGCTCTCGGCTCCTGGGTTTTGCTTTCCCTCTGTTCCGTTCATTTGGGGAGCGACAGCCATGATCTTGGGTGAGCTCAGGGCCATTCTTGTTTCGGTAGAGGGCTGAGGACGCTACTTTTGTTCACATGGAAAAGAAGCAGCCCAAGGCGCTGGCTGAATTGCACAGCGCGTTGCACTCGCCCTTGGCAGAAATGCGCGATGCTGCGCTCAAACGGGTCAAGCACGATGGTGAGGTGTCAACTGTGGCGGAACTGATTCGATTGCGCGGGGAGACGGATGAAGACGAGGTTCGCCGTGAAGTGGATGCGGTCTTGCGCGGATTGAAGCTTGAGGGCGCTGGGGAAGCCCTGATTTCCGGTGCGCTTTCATCCCAAAACGTGGAGCAACTTCCTGAATTGCTGGCCTGTCTCTGGGAATGCGGAGGGTCGGCCGAAGGCCATTTGAAGGACCTGTCAACAAAGTGCGTCGAAATGGGAATGCCAGTGATGGTCGAGGCGCTGACCCTATTTGAGGCCATGCCCGAATGGGTAGAAGATGAAGGTGACCTGTTGGAGGCCATGCTCATTCTCAAACAGGGAGCTGAGGCCCTGAAGGGGGGCAATGCAGAGGCCGAAGTGGCGATGCTCGGAATCATGTGGAAAGAGCTGGCCAGCCGGGAGCGTGCCTGACCTTTACGTTTGGATTACACCCGTTCGAAAGGGGGGCTCAGGGGGAGCGCCATCTAAGGCAGCAATGCCTTCGGAAATCCAGTTTCGGGTCTCCCTAGGGTCTACGATGGCATCCACCCAAAGCCGGGCCGCGGCATAGTAGGGTGAGGTTTGCTCAGCATATCGTTTCTCAATGTCCTGGCGCAAGTCGGCCTCCTGCTCTGGCGTGACCTCAGAGCCCGCTTTTTTGCGCCGGGCCACCTCGATTTGGAGGAGAACACCGGCCGCTTGGGCTCCGCCCATGACAGCCAGCTGGGCAGTGGGCCATGCCACGATAAACTTGGGGTCATAGGCCTTTCCGCACAATGCGTAATTGCCGGCCCCGTAGCTGTTGCCCACGACCACTGTGAATTTTGGGACAGTGGAGTTGGCCATGGCGTTGACCAGTTTCGCTCCATCCTTGATGATGCCTCCTTGCTCGCTCTTTGATCCGACCATGAA
>CAXHAW010000478.1:0-1596 GCA_964014525.1 uncultured bacterium | reverse complement strand
ACGTCGACCTGTACCGCGGCCGATTCAATGTGGTCCTTGACTACTTCGTCAAGAACACCAACGACATGCTCGCCGTCGTCCCTGTGCCCGGCGTTGTCGGGTTCTTGCCCGCCGCCACCAATGTGGCGTCGGCCCGAAACAAGGGTGTCGAACTGGCGCTCACCTACCGGGGCGAAAAGGGAGACTGGGATTATGACATCAATGGCAACATCAGCGTCATCCGAAATGAAATCACTGGACTCGGTGAGGGTGGACAACCCCTCTCCACAGGCGGTGTGTTTGGGACGGGCAATGACTTTGTCGCCTACACGGACATCGGCTTGCCCATGGCCATCTTCTACGGCTACGAGACTGACGGCATCTTCCAAACGGATGAAGAGGCCGCGTCCAATACCGCACAACCCAATGCCATGGCGGGTGACGTGATCTTCGTCGACCAGAACGGAGATGGCGCCATCGATGAAGACGACAAAACCGTCATCGGCAATCCCCACCCTGATTTCACCTACGGCATCACCGGAAACGTGAAGTACAAGCAGTTCGACCTGAGCCTGTTCGTGCAAGGCTCCCATGGCAACGACCTGTACAACGGCATCTTCCGCTACGACCTGAACACCACCAACCTTCCGGTGTCCGCTCTCGAGCGCTGGACGGGTGAAGGCAGCACAAACGAACACCCGAGGATTTCGCATTTGGACGCCAACCAAAACAACCGCGTCTCTGACCGTTTCATCGAAGACGGCTCCTTCCTCCGGATCAAAAACCTGCAGATTGGCTACTCACTCCCCGACCGGGTGGTCGAGAAAATGAACATCGGAAAGTTCCGCTGCTACCTCTCTGCAAGCAACCTGCTCACCTGGACGAATTACTCCGGCCTCGACCCGGAAATCGGATCCCGCGGCACACTGGAAATCGGCATCGACCGAGGCTTCTACCCCGTCTCCCGCAACTTCATCGCTGGCGTCAACGTCACCTTTTAAGACCGAGAAACCATGAACCACAAACTCATACTTCTCCTCGTCCCTGTGCTCCTCTTCTCATGCAAGCAGGAGTTTCTCGAACGGACACCAGTGGTAGGCGCCACTGAGGCCAACTTCTACAAGACACCGGAGGACGCCTTGTCCGCCACCATTGCCTGCTACAACACCTTGCAGCAGGAGGTGACCAACATTCAAGGCTCGTCCGGACTCAAGCCACACTTCCGGTGGTATTTCGGAGACATCTGTTCCGATGACACGGACAAAGGCGGCTCGGGTGACGGTGACGATCCTGAGCTTTACAATTTCGAGCGGTTCCAAGGGAACAGCAGCGGACAGATGCTCATCGTGGAATGGCAGGTCGCCTACAGGGGCATTGCCTATTGCAACCTCGCCCTGCAAAAGATTCCAGAGATTGACATGGACGCCGAACTGAGGGATGCCTATCTCGCCGAGGCCCATTTCATCCGGGCCTACTGGTACTTCGGACTCGTGACCACCTTTGGTGGAGTTCCATTGGTGACCGAACCCCTTGCCTCAACCGAATACCAACAGCCGAGGGCATCCGCCGACGAGGTCTGGGGCCTCATCAAAGACGATTTAGAGTTCGCCATTGATT
>CAXHAW010000477.1:0-1598 GCA_964014525.1 uncultured bacterium | reverse complement strand
GTAGGATCGTCGGCAGCGTCAGATGTGTATAAGAGACAGGTTTACCTCACAGGAAACAACCTCTTCACCGTCACCAACTACCGCGGATTCGACCCGGACATCGGCACCAGCGGATGGATCCTCGACACCGGCATCGACAAGGGTTTCTACCCCAACAACCGTTCCTTCGGAGCCGGCCTCAACGTCACCTTCTGATTCGACCATCATGAATAAGTTTCAACGCAACCTCACCGTCCTCGCTGGCATTGCGATCGTGCTGGCCGCATGCAACAAGGACCGCCTGGACGTAGAACCCGTCAACGAGTTCCTCTCCAGCAACTACTACCAAACCGAATCCCAAGTTGGCGCTGCCCTGATCGCGGTATACGATCCCCTCGGCTGGGGCATGGCATACGGCCAATGGGTGTCTCAAGTCATGTTCGGAGACATCCGCTCAGACAACGCCAACGCCGGTGGTGACCCATCAAACAACGACCAGCCTGGCTGGCAGGAGTACGATGACTTCACCAACACGAACACCAACGTGGTGACCCACCCAATCTATCGGAGGGGCTATGTCGGAATCAGCCGAGCCAATGCCTTGATCGACCTCACGGAGATCGAATCCAGCACGGTGTCCCAATACAAGGCACAGGCACAGTTCCTCCGCGCATACTACCACTTCGACCTGTTCCGCCATTTCGGCCCCATCCCACTTATCACCAGAAGCCTGACGCCGGAAGACGTGAACCTAGAACGGAACACCCTGTCCGAAATCATGCAGCAGATTGTCACGGACTGCGAAGAGGCCATGCCCCACCTTCCGCTCATACCACCCAGTGGAGAGGAAGGCCGGGTGACACAAGGTGCTGCATACGCCCTGATGGGAAAGGCCTACTTGTATTGGGCGGACCTCAAGAATGACGACCCCGCCCTCTTCCAGAGCGCTGCTGAAGCATTCCAAAACGTAGTGGACCTCGGTGTCTACAACCTCGAGGACGACATGGAAGACCTGTTCAAGTTCGAAAACCGAAACACCGCAGAATCCGTCTTCGAGATTCAGCGGAGCCCCCTTTATCAAAGTGATTGGGGTTGGTTTGAGGGCGTCGACGGAAATGGCATGATCCAGCTCTGCGGGATCCGGGGCCTGTGTGCCGAGCACCCCACATTCGAAGCCGGCTGGGGTTTTATGTCCGTCACGCCTAGCCTGTGGAACCACTTCTTGGACGACGACACCTACCGCCGGGATGTCGCCATCGTCTCTGAAGATGAACTCGCACAGGACCTCGCAGATGCAGGCCTCAGCTGCGACCCGATTATCGACATCACACAAATCAATCCATTGGATCACACGGGATACTGGCAAGAGAAATACCCCAACTTGAAGGCCTATGCCGGAACCAATGTCAATGGGGGAAATGAACACCTGACCAAGGCTCAGAACACACATGTTTTCCGCTATGCAGACATTCTGCTCATGTTGGCCGAAGCCTTGCACCGCGGGTCCGGAGACGACGGACTGGCCATGGCCTACATCGACCTGGTCCGAGAACGCGCCGCTGGTCCGGGAGACAACAGCAACACCTACCGCTGTCTCTTATACACATCTCCGAGCCCAC
>CAXHAW010000476.1:0-1602 GCA_964014525.1 uncultured bacterium | reverse complement strand
GGGTTGGTCCATTGATGGCACCTGGCCAGACGGTTGGGAACTGGGCGAAATTGGTAGCACTTCGGGCTACGGTCCAGGTACGTTCCATTCCGGTGATCATGGCGCTGCCATCAATTTGACCACCAAATACACCAACAATGTCTACACTCATCTCATCACTGAAGAATACACGGTGCCCAACAACGCAACCGCTCGTCTCTCCTTCCGCTCTTGGGTTTGCACGGAACACAACTGGGATGGAGGGGGCGTCTCCATTTCCAGCGATGGTGGGCAATCATGGTGGTGGCTTCCGCCACAACTCAACGGATTTCATGACCAAATCTCAACGGTGAACACCAACTCTCCGTTTTTTGGTCAAGGCATCATCGATGGCTCAAGTGTTGCCAACGGTTGCGGCGCCAGTAATCTTCGCGACTTTGAACTCAAGACCTACGATTTGTCCAACCTTTCAGGCCAATCGATCAAGGCTCGGTTTTCATTCTTCTCCGACACGTACGTTGAAGCAGACGGCTGGTACATCGATGACGCTGGTATTGAAATCGATGTGTTTGAGCCATCAGGAACATGGACCTCTCGCTCCATTTCTCCCGATCCTTTGTTCGGTTATGGATGGCTTGACGGTTGGTTTGAACAACCCAGTGGTACCACGCTCCTGTTCGATGTCCTTGACGGACAAGGGCAGCCGATACACGGACATCAAAACTTGACCCTACCCGCTCACCTTGCCCTTGACCCGGTGGAGCACCCCTCGGTTCATGTTCGTGTTGCGATGAGCACCAACGACACGTACGTTACGCCTCTTGTGCACAGCATGAGTATGGGGCGCACCACCTACATTGGGCCCCAGCATGTGCTCAACACCGCAGCTGGGGTTGACAAAGCCATACTGGATAGCAACGGAACACTCATTGTTTCTGATCCGTTTTCAATTCCATTGCCGTCCGCGGTGGCTTGCCCTCACGACGGTTATCGCTTGACCACCGTGGGTGATAACCTGACTTGGGCGACCACCAATGGCATTCTCGTGGCTTCAGCTCATGTACCCGAACCGGTCAAGACCACGTACCTGAACCACTCCTTTGGGGGAGACATCTCCATCATGAGCGATTTCACCCTTATCGGCTCAGGTGGGGAACATTTTGTCCGAGCCAAAGCCGAGTTGGATTGCGTTGTACCCCCCCTGCTGCCGAGTTTGGCCATTGGTTGGAACAATGTCTCAGTCATGTCGTGGCCTCCCGAGCAGATGTCCGACCGACTTGGATTGAACACCCAATTGGCGATGGTTGAACACAACGGGAACAACATAACTTGGCCGCCAACCTCCTTGGCCCCGAGCGTCCCGATGAACAACACCACGCTGGACCTCACGTACCAATCGCTTGACCGCCTCGCCCAAGGGTCGCCATCGGGTCCAGGGCCAGCGATGACCCTCATGCTTGACAACTTGACCAATACGAGCGAAGTGCGTTTGAATGGAGTTCTCCAAACAACCTCTGCGGGCATGACGCTTCTCCACCACCAAGGAACTTCCTCTTGCCCTCATGTCGTCTCGAGCCATGCACATGCATCGTTCGACGCCTATCAACTGGTCTGCACTGTTTC
>CAXHAW010000475.1:0-1605 GCA_964014525.1 uncultured bacterium | reverse complement strand
GAAGCCACTCCTGTCCATGTTTTTTCTGTGCCTCACCTTGGGGGCATGGGCCCAGGCCACGCCTGACACCGTCTGCACCTTGAATTGCACCCATCCGGGCTACCGTTCGCTGACCCAAGAGGTGGGGGGTGAGACCATCATGCGCGAGTACATCTTGCACGTTCCTGCAGGCTACGATGAGGCGCTTTCTTATCCATTGGTCATTGTCTACCACGGTTTTGGAGGTTGCGCTTCATACTGGGCGGACGAAGTAGGGGATGATTTTGGGTTCAATGCCCTTGCGGACGAGGAAGGCTTTCTTGTTGCCTACCCTCAAGCTGCATATCGCCCGGCCAAGGAGTCCACATATTGGGAGCCGGGCAACGGCACTGGGGACCACATTTACGACAACGACGTTTACTTCACTGAGCAGCTGATTGCACACGTGGCGTCGGATCACAATGTGTCGTCAGAAGAAGTCTATGCAGCGGGTTACAGCAACGGGGGCATGATGGCCTACAGCGTGGGGTGCACCCGTGGCGACATGGTGGCGGCCATTGGCGTCATGTCGGGTGCCATGCTCGATGACGCGGGAAGCTGTGACACCTCAAATCCGGTGCCGGTGATCATTTTCCACGGGGTTGGCGACTATGTTCTGCCCTACAATGGAAACGAATGGTATGCTTCCGTGGCTGATGTGGTGGACCTGTGGCTCGATCACAATGGCATTCCCGCCGCCAGTCAAGTGACCACGCAAATCAATGGTGGCAACGTTGTGCACGACGCTTACTCCGGGGGCAATGATGGAACCTGTTTGTCTTTCTATACTGTAGAAGAGGAGTACGGTGCGCCTGGGGACCATGTGTGGTTCAGCGAACCGATGGATGGCGATTCACCCGGTCGGGTTTTGTGGGATTTCTTCAACTCCGGATGTGCTGCGGTCAGTTCCACAGAGGATCAGAGCGCTGAGGTGGTCGGTGTGCATCCGGTTCCATTTGGCGACCGAATTTTCATCCAGGGGTTGGCTAGTGGTGACATGGAATACAGGCTCACCACTCTATCGGGGCAGATTGTCCGCAATGGTGTGCTTTCTGATGACCGATCCGTCGAGGGACTGGCCACCTTGCCCTTTGGTGTCTATGTCCTCCACATCGAGGGGCAGCGCTTCCGCATTGTCAAATGACCTGAATGCATTGAGCAAATAAAAAGGGGCAGCGAAAGCTGCCCCTTTTTCTTGTCTTTAAGGTGCGTCTCAGTCCCGACTCTTCATGAAGAAGAGTGCGGCAAACAAGGCGCTGATGGCCAGGTTTCCGATTGCGGTTGCGCCTCCGGCCACGCCGGTTGCAACGTGGTAGCCAATGATGCCACACCACATGACCTCTGCCAAGGCATAGACCTTGCCAAAGGCAGGCAGGTTATCTCCCGCCAGGTCGGCGGTTTTCCAGGCGATCATCCCAAAGATGATGAACGTGACCCCCATGAATTGACCGAATGTGTGCATGTCTGCAGTCACATCAAATTCAGCCATGGCCAAAAATTGATCGGTCATAAACAGGCCCATGAGGCCAGTGAGAAAGAGCACCACAGCGGATGCTGTGAATACCCTCGAAAGGTTCATGTGAATGG
>CAXHAW010000474.1:0-1607 GCA_964014525.1 uncultured bacterium | reverse complement strand
GCGGAGCACATGGATGAGCCGACCCTGGCTTCTTCCTTAAAGCGCGCTTTCTTTCCCGCAGCCGCTAAATACGCCGCATATAGGTCTCGTGCACGTTCAAAGTCGTATTCCAACTGCGCAAGGCGGGCGCGATGGAACTCCACATCCACCTCTGAACAGCCAAACTTAATGGCAATGCGCAAATGGCGCCTCGCCAGCGTCAAGCGTCCAGGCTCTCGCAACGCACAACCTGCAAGCCTCCCGTGAAGGCAGCCCTCCTCGGGAAACAGACTGACCAGCCGCTCATAATCCGCAAGTGCATCGAGAAGCCTTCCCGCTTCATACGCCTCCTCTGCCCGAGCCCTGAGCTCATCTAATCCCTGCTGATTTTGTGCATTTGCAGTTGTCAAACACGACAACACGACGCACAACAGGACCCCGAATCTTCGGAGAAACAAGCCCCGTTGGGGAAGCTTCGAAACGCGTGCGCGCGGCATGACGGCAAATTGAGGCGCACATGCGCACAACTGCGCCAGAACAGCGGGGTTTTTCAACAGGAAGGACCGGAGCCTTTTCCGGAGAAGGGCCGCGATTACCTTTGCGGCCACAACCACCACCCCATGCCCAACGCCTTCTTTCAAGTCCCCTATCCAGAGAATGAACCCGTTCTCAGCTACGGCCCAGGCAGCCCCGAACGCGAGGCCCAACTCGCCGAGTATGAGCGCATGTTGAACCAGGATCCAGTGGCCGTGCCCATGGTCATTGGTGGGAAAACTGTGTTCACAGAGGACAAGAGACCGCTGACGCCGCCGCACGACCACCAGCGCGTGATTGGCCATGCCCATTTTGGCACTGGGGAGCACGTCAAGAATGCCATCGATGCTGCATTGTCAGCGCGCCCCGCTTGGTCCGCATTGGACTGGGAGCAACGTGCCAGCATCTTCCTGCGGGCAGCTGAAATGCTCGCCGGCCCTTGGCGGACCCGGATCAATGCGGCCACCATGCTCGCACAAGGCAAGAACCTCCACCAAGCAGAAATCGATGCAGCGTGTGAGTTCATCGACTTCCTCAGGTTCAATTGCCACTTCGCCCAAGAAATCTATGCCCAGCAACCCGAGAGCGCACCCGGCCTCTGGAACCGCCTCGAGTACCGCGCCTTGGAGGGCTTCGTGTTTGCCATCACACCATTCAACTTCACTGCGATTGCGGGCAATCTCCCCATTGCTGCGGCCTTGATGGGGAACGTCGTCGTCTGGAAACCCTCTGACGACCAGATTTACTCTGCCCACGTCATTATGGAACTGCTCCATGCCGCGGGTCTGCCAGAGGGCGTCATCAACCTTGTCACCGTTGATGGTCCAGAAACGGGAGACGTGGTCTTCTCTCACCCAGACTTCGCTGGACTGCACTTCACGGGCAGTACAGGCGTCTTCCGCCACCTCTGGAAAACCATCGGAGAGAACATCGCCCAATACAAGACCTATCCGCGCATTGTAGGTGAGACGGGCGGCAAGGACTTCATCCTCGCCCACAGATCCGCCAATGTAGACGAGGTGGTCACCGGAATCATTCGGGGATCATTTGAATTCCAAGGACAGAAGTGCAGTGCAGCCAGCCGCGTGTACCTG
>CAXHAW010000473.1:0-1611 GCA_964014525.1 uncultured bacterium | reverse complement strand
GATTCCGTGAAGTCTCGTGGGCTCGGAGATGTGTATAAGAGACAGCCTTGGGAAGGTTCAAGTGTGGTAAATCTGCGATGCGTAGCCGTATGTCCGTAGAGAGTTCGTCACCCGGTGGAATCCGAAGGGTTGGTTCCTCATCCAACGATGAGCGAGCAGCGCTTGAGGGGATGCTCAAAGGCTACCCCGTTGAACAACTTGTCGAAGAGGTGTTGATCGCCTGGGACGAGTTGGGGAAGCGCAACGACGAGTTGGTCGCAGTGAAGCAACGTCTACGCGTGGTGGAACTCGACCTCGCTGAACGCCAAGACAACATTGCTCCGGAAGTCGCTCGTCTCGCAGAAGCTGAGCAAACGCTGAAGGAAAACGAGGCTCAAATCATCCACCTCGAACGCTTACTCAGTGACACGAGGGAAGAATTAGGCGCTCAGCAGTCCTCACTCTCCCAGAAGGAGCGTTCCTCCATGGAAGGAGAAATGGCACAACTCCGAACCTTGACGACTGAACAGGACGAGGTTATTGGTGAAATGGAAGGGCGCATTGGTCAGATGGTTGAGGCGCTTGAGAAAGCCGCCGATGCTGGACTTACCTCGGTAACTGCTGAAGAAGTGCGGTTGCTCAAACAACAAGTCGACGAGCGGCAACGGCAATTGGACGTTGAAAAGGCTGCGGCTGAAGCGTTGGAAGAAGAGCGGCAACGGCTCCGAGACATTGCCGACCGCCTGCGTGGTTTACTTGACGCACGAGACCGTCGCCTCGCCGAACTCGAAGAGCAATTGGAACGGGTGATGCAAGGTCCTCGTTCAGTTTCAGCGGAACACGACTACCTCGTGGAACAAATCGAAGAGCTCAAGCGACGTTTGCTTGAGCGAAACCGGGAGTATGAGTCGCTGCGACGTCGTGAGCGACGGCTCCATAACGATGTGTTTGAACGAGACGAACGTATCCAACAGATGACGCTGACCATGACCGACATCGAAGCGGCCCTGCAAGACAGAACGGCCGAACTTCGGGAATTGGAAGGACAGCGAAGTTCGATGGAGCATGAGCTCAATTCAGCACGACGAAGCGAGCGTACACGAGAAGTCGTAGGACGCGTCTTCGCTGATTCCCTTTCATTGGTCCGAAGCCACGAAAGTCGTGAGCTTAAGCGAGAACTTTACGCCAACGCCCCCGACGTTGAACGAACCATCAAAGCTCCAACCGCCGATGACATGGCCAAATTGGCTGAGGGCGAGGAAGTGGAATTGGAGACGGCCGAAACTGAACTTACTCCTGGAATGGAAGTTGAAGGTGTTCGACCGCCGTCCCCAGGTGGCACTGGCGACCCGGTTGTCTTCGATGACGAAGATGAGCGTTGAGTTCAGTTTGAACAGGCGTTCACGAGACTGAGTAACCGTTCACGAAGTTCGTCCATTGACGAGGCATCTTCTGTGATGGTGCCTGTGACGATCCACTTCGCACCAGCGCCAACCGCTTGCCGAACATCTGCGGCAGTCCTCAAACCGCCACCGACGAGAAGGGTGAGCCCGTCCACGGTCGCTGCTTTCGCAATAAGGTCGGGGTGAACAGGCGCATCGGCGCCGCTTCCTGCTTCGAGGTAGAGAAGGG
>CAXHAW010000472.1:0-1611 GCA_964014525.1 uncultured bacterium | reverse complement strand
GCGTCGTCTCCTGTGCATACAGCGAGGGTCACGCTGTCCAGATAGCCTGTGGTTTGTGGAATAAAGCTCTGTCCCGTGTGTAAGCCGAGACCGCAAGGAGGTTCCCAGTAATCCACGCTTTCTGGGGCCCCACATTGGGCCAGGGCACGCCCACCGAGCACGAACCACACGGCCGCGACAATCCACAGCATTGCGGAGCGAAGCATGATGTTAGCCGAGGGGTTCATTTGCTCGTTGGTTTGGGATTGGTTATTTGATGACCTTGACCGTGAAGCTTCGGGTGTTGGTCACCGCTTGTATCAGGTATATACCTGATTCCACGTTCTCCGTCACCCAAGTGCAAGGCCCTTCGGTTAGGCCGCTGCAGTCGAGGACATCAATGACTTGTCCGAGGGCATTTTCGACGCGGATCTCGATCGGTTCCTCCTCACCGAACCATTGGATGGTCAGCTCGTCTCTGAAGGGGTTCGGATACGCGGTCAGGGCATTGAAGTTGGACCTGTCCTGCGGCATAGATTGGGTGAATCTCAAGACAAAGGGTTCATCCAAGTTTCCATGCATCTGCATGGCTTCGAATGTTAGGGTCTCGTCCGCTCGGAATTCCGTCTCACTAAAGGCTGAGTGCCACATGAAGTGAATCGGCGCTGTGAAGCGCTCATCCGAAAGCTCCCCAAACAAGGTCAGGAAGTAGCGTCGGCCTTGGTCCGTCATGATGGGGTGGGCCTGTCCGATGCACTCTGGTCCGTTCGGGCCGTTGACGAAGGCGCCGATGGCGTCTCCTCCAGTGGTGGGGTAACCTTCCGGAAGTTCCAGTCGGATGACGGCCAACATGGTGCTTTCCAGAAACTCCGTTTCCATCGGCCACATCTTATCCTGTGCGGAACGTGTCATGTACTGCATGCCAAAGGAATGGGGCCAGATGAGTGTACCCAATGAGTCGCCTGCATTGTAAGTCAACGGGGCGGCCGCATCTGCCGGAATGTTGGTGCTGCCGTTCAGTTTGAGTCGGTAGCCCACACCCGGTCCCATGGTCGTCAGGGAGCCGATCCACTCCCCGTTCCCCGCGTACAGAGCGAATCCATCGTCGCGGCTTTGGATGAGGTCATTGAACCCGAGGACACTCTCAGCATCCGAAAGACTCCTCAATGCGTCTTCGACGTTGAAGATCTGAGACGGGAGGTAGCCCAGCTCATTCCAGCCGACAACCATGGTCTTCTGATATTCCGTCCAATCGGGATTGGCCATGTATCCCTGATTGCGCAGGGTCCATGTCGCGTCCTGCCCGGAGTCCTTCATCTTCACCTGGTACCGGGTGTTCACATCGACGGAGTCGCTTTGATAGGTCCAACTGCCCGCGCTTCGGTAAACATTGCCTCCGTGGACCTTGATCTGCTCGATGTCGTCAACGTTGAGAATGTCGTTGAAAGCTTCCAGGACGGTGTACATCGGTGTGTCGACCGCATTGAAGCTGACCCAGTTCCAGCCCGGCACTAGGGTTGTCTCCGTCATCACCCGATTGGTGGCCTGAAGAAGGAGCGGCTCGAAGAGGTTGCCCACGCCTTCTTGTTCCTGTCTCTTATACACATCTGACGCTGCCGACGATCCTACCTG
>CAXHAW010000471.1:0-1611 GCA_964014525.1 uncultured bacterium | reverse complement strand
TGTGTATAAGAGACAGCGACAACATCATGACACCAGAGGGCAGGCGCCTTCAGCGCGAAAATCAACAGTCGCTCAGAGAAAAACTCGGCACAGCTGGGGCATCCCAAAAGGTGGCTGAATCACTGATGCGGCCTCTGGACAGGGTCTGAAAGGATCAGTGGTAACCGGATACCCGGACATCCCGTTCGTGTTCCACATCATAGGAAAAACGAAGGGTCCGGCTCTCCCCGGATTTGAGCTGTACCGTCCAATGGAGGGTTTCTAGGACCGCATTGACGCTTCCCCCATCCAAGTTGTCCGGATTCAATTCGATTTCCAACTGTCTAGAACGGGGAAGTGACTCGACAATGTGCACCCTTCCCTCGCGGTCACTCCCATTCGTCACTTGGATGGCATAAGCGCGGTGGTGCCGAATTCTGTTCCCAAGATCGGAACGGGTGCACAACGCAGCCTCTTCGGACCGAGACACGGTCCAGTCTTCATCTGTGCCCGTTATGACCAACACACTGTCGCCTTCATGGACCACACGCCTGGGTCCAATGGGCGCGCCATCCAACACCACTTGCACTTGGTCGGCATGGACAATGGCTTTGCCCGCGGAGGACATGGTATGCCATGCATCCACCACCTCGGCTGACCGAGGTTCGCTGGTGGCATTCCGGGTTAAATCCACATCCCACATGCCCACTGTGACCGTGCCACCACTCTGTAACCCAACATCGATGGGGGCATCCAACGTATACCGCGACCGGCGTCCAGCATGAATTGAGATTCCGCGGTCTTCACGTGGAGACTTGTCGCCCGATTTGACCTTGGTTTTGCCCCCGACGCGGGGCACAGCAAGACCTGGATATGCAGCGCTGTTGGCGAGGTAATCAGACCACCATTCGTCCACAAAGACAACCGAAGCCTGTCCTGAATGGGGCACCGACAATCGGTAACGGATTCTTTGAAACCAAGTGGAGGGCGTTCCATCCTGATTCAACGCCAACTGGTCCACTGGGTCCCATCCTGCGCCCTGTGTCTCCACCACTTGGGTCCGAATGGTGCCACCCGCATTCCCCGCCATGTGGACGCCCCATTCAAAGGCTGCCTTGGGTGCTTGGGATTCCATATTCACCATGGCTTCCCCGTGCGCTTGTTTCAAGACTGCGAGTTCTTCCCGCAATTCTGCCCTCCGGTACAACACTTCTCTAAATGCATCGTGCATCCAGTCTGCCATTTCCTCTAGGTCTTCGGCCAAGAGGCTCTCCGTGGTGCCACCGATGCCCCGGTTCGCACGCAAGACCGCCAGGTCTTCCTCTATGATCTCGAGCTGGGCCTGTTTCAAAGCGGCATCCAAGCGCAGTCCATCTGCCCGATCGACTGCGGCCTGCCGGCGATTTGGGGCCTCAGCTGACCAATCCATTTGTCGCAAAACCACCGGACCAAGGGGAGCTTCAGCGCGAGAAGGCATCACGTGCGCTTGACGCCCTTCAACGGGAAACAAGGTTCGCGCCAAAGCTTGTCTTCCTTCCGCTGCGTCCGCTCTCCACGTGACAACGGCGGCGTCCCTGTAAAAGGCTGTCTCTTATACACATCTCCGAGCCCACGAGACTTCACGGACTCGCG
>CAXHAW010000470.1:0-1623 GCA_964014525.1 uncultured bacterium | reverse complement strand
AATGGATTGCTGCCGCTTGCACCAAGCTTCAGGGACAATTCACCAGTGGCGCAAGTGGCATATCTCAAAAAGCCACCGAACACGCCATGAATGGAGGAGGAGCGCTGGCCGCCGAAATGAAAGCAGCGTTCCTTCAACGGCGGGATTTGATGGTGAGTGGACTCAAGGCCATCCACGGATTCGAGGTCAACATTCCACAAGGCGCCTTCTACATCTTCCCGGATGTCTCTGCTTTGTTTGGCAAACGCCATGCGGGTGGCAGCATTCAAAGCGGTCAAGATTTGGCCATGTACCTTATCGAAGCCGCGGACGTGGCCACCGTTGGAGGAGACGCATTCGGCTCACCCAATTGCCTTAGAATCAGCTACGCCGCATCAGAGGAGCAGCTCAACGAAGCCCTTCGACGCATTGCGCGAGCCGTGGACGCACTCTCGGCATGAGCAACACCTCCCCTTCCTCTCCCTGGACGGCAGCCTCGCGCCTCGGGGTTCTCAACGCCTTGGAAGGGGCAAGAGACCTCCGCATCATGGTGCTGGGGGATCTCATGGTCGACCAATACCTACTCGGGAATGTGCACCGGGTCAGCCCAGAAGCACCGGTGCCCATCCACAGGACAGAAGAACGGGACCGAAGACCAGGTGGCGCCGCCAACGTGGCGCTCAATCTGCGCGCACTGGGATGCCAAGTCAGCATTGCAGGCATGGTGGGCGACGACGATCACGGGCGCAACCTGTTGACCCAACTTCAACATGCCGACATGGACACGCGGGGGGTCGTTTCCTCTGCTAATCGACCCACCACACTGAAAACCCGCATCATGAGCGGAGGTCAGCACTTGCTCAGGGTAGATGAAGAAGTGGACACCGATCTCGACCCAATAGCGTCCAAAGCCATCATGGTGGCTCTTGAGGCCTGCCTGGACCATGTTGCACACCACGCCATCCTCATCGAGGATTACGACAAAGGCGTCCTCTCTCCCGAGGTCATCTCCGGAGTGTTGGACGCAGCGAAAAAACGGGACATCCCTGTGAGCGTAGACCCCAAGTTTCGGCACTTTAATCTTTTCGGAAACGTGGCGCTATTCAAGCCCAACTTGAAAGAGCTGAAAGAGGGACTGGGACTGCAGTGGGACGACGATGATGAGAAAGGGAAATCCATCGCCATTGACAGTGGCCTTGATTCTCTAGAGAAACGACTACAACCCGAATCCATTCTGCTGACGCTTAGTGAAGAGGGTGTTAGAATTCGACACCGAGGCCAAGACGACTCGCACCCTGCACACCCCCGCGAGATACTCGATGTTTCGGGTGCGGGTGATACGGTCATTGCCGTGGCCACAGTCCTGCTCGCGCAGGGGGTCGCTCCATCGGACCTGGCCATTGTCGCCAACCTGGCCGGAGGTCTTGTCTGCGAGAAACCCGGTGTGGTGCCCATCCTCTTGGAAGACTTGGTCCGAGAAGTCAAACAATTGCCCCTGAACACATGACCCTTCGAGAAATACGCGAAAGGGTCAACGTGTTCCTGCACCCACATCGGGAAAGCACGCTGTCCGTTCTCAGGGCAATGAACGTGCTCATCTCCCTGACTGCGTTCGCCTCGCTCGTCGCTTACTACGGATACCCG
>CAXHAW010000469.1:0-1625 GCA_964014525.1 uncultured bacterium | reverse complement strand
AAGGAGGCCTGAGATGAATTCGCACTCTCCTGCGTGGCTTGGCCATATCGAATGGCCAGCTCGATGGTGGTCCTGCCCTTGATATCGAGCGCGAAGCATTGGGCGCGGAAGATGGCCTTGGGCAAATCGTCAAAGGCACCGCCTTGGGCAAGGGCTTCGAAAACCCGCTTGTTGCAGTCCTTTAAGCTGACCTTGGTGGCGAAGTCGAAGATGCCCTCGTAGGCGCCCTCCTCTCGGCATTCGATAATGGAATTCACCGCCCCCTCGCCTACGCCGCTCATTGCGCCAAGTCCAAAGCGAATGGCGCCTTCCGCATTAACGGAAAACTTGAATTCCGACTCATTGACATCAGGGCCCAACACCGGCGTCCCCATCCTTCGACACTCTTCCATAAAGAAGGTGACCTTCTTGATGTCTGACATGTTGTTGGAGAGCACAGCCGCCATGTACTCCGCCGGATGGTTTGCCTTGAGGTACGCTGTCTGATACGCAACCCAGGCATAGCAGGTGGAGTGGGACTTGTTGAACGCATAACTGGCAAATGCCTCCCAATCCTTCCAGATTTTCTCTAAGGTTTCGGTGTCGTGGCCGCGCTCGCTCCCTCCTTCTAGAAAGTTGGGCTTCATCTTGGCAATCAGGTCCCGCTTCTTTTTGCCCATGGCCTTTCGAAGGGTGTCCGCCTCTCCCTTTGTGAATCCGGCCAGTTTTTGAGACAGCAGCATGACCTGCTCCTGGTAGACTGTGATGCCATAGGTTTCCGCCAGATACTCTTCGCAAGCATCGAGGTCATACTTGACCGGCTCCTGACCATGTTTCCTGCGCACAAACGAGGGGATGTACTCCAAAGGGCCAGGGCGGTACAAGGCGTTCATGGCAATGAGATCGGCGAACTCCGTCGGCTTGAGGTCCTTGAGGTAGCGCTGCATGCCCACGGACTCATATTGAAAAATGCCAACCGTATCGCCACGCTGGAACAGCTCGTAGGTCGCAACATCATCTAGAGGAAAGGACTCCGGGTCCAGCAGCATCCCACTGCGTCGCTTGACGTTTCGCACTGCATCCTTTATGATGGTCAGTGTTTTGAGGCCAAGGAAATCCATCTTGAGCAAACCGGCATCCTCCGCGACGGAGTTGTCGAACTGCGTGCACACCATGTCGCTGTCCTTGGCTGTGGCAACCGGGACAAACTTGGTGATGTCGTCTGGGGTGATGATGACCCCACATGCATGGATGCCCGTGTTTCGCACAGACCCCTCAATGACCCGTGCCTTTTTGAGGACTTCAGATTCCAATCCGGCACCATCGTGAATGGCCTTGATTGCGTTGACCTGGTCCAGCCCCTCCTGGCCCCGTAGCTTCTCCTTCAGCGACTTGTCGTCCAGTTTAAAGAGCTTGGCCAATGAAATGTCGGGCATCTGCTTCGACAGCCGGTCTGCATCACCCAGTGGCAGTTCCATGACCCTCGCTGTATCGCGAATGGAACTCTTGGCCGCCATTGTGCCATAGGTGATGATCTGGGCCACCTGATTGGCGCCGTATTTCTGGATGACGTAATCAATGACCTTGACCCGCCCCTCGTCTGTCTCTTATACACATCTGACGCTGCCGACGATCCTACCTGTGTA
>CAXHAW010000468.1:0-1628 GCA_964014525.1 uncultured bacterium | reverse complement strand
GGGCGTACTCCGAGTAGTTCTGGCCTTGTGGGTCAACACAGCCGGTCGGCTGCTCGTAATCGCAGTATTCCACGGACCCACCCACTTCCAGAGGCGCAAAGTTCGGCGCATTGGGGTCGGAACAGTAAGCAGAGATTCCGGCCGCCGCATTCCAGTACCAGGAGCTCCAGTTGTCACGCAACATTTGGATAACCGGGTCGGCTCCCATGACATCGTAATACTCCAATGGTTGACCCAAGCTGCTGATGCCGGAGAGGGTCACATTGTCCACGGTAATCAACTCCCCAGGGACGCTGGGGTTGACTGGGTTGTGGATGGCGATTTCAATTTGGACAATGTCCGTTGCGTTCAGCGGGGCGTTGATCGGCAATTGTTCAAATTGATTGCCGATGAGCGATGTGATGATGCGTTTGGGCTGGTCATCCTCGTACACGCTGATTTGAATCGAGTCGTTCGCTTCGAACGTGCCTTCCTCTTGGAGAAGCATGCTCAAGGACAGGTCTTTAAAATCCTCGACGGAAATGACCCCCGAGTTCCAGATCACCGGACCCGTTGTGCCGCTCACTGTCAGTGCTCCATTGACGTCGGACAAGGTGCTGGCCGTGCCCGTCAAAGACCACGTCAAGCTGTCGGGAACTAGGGCGCTACCCAGTGTTCCGATGTTGCTGTCGAATGCTTCATTGAAGAGGGTTTCCGTGGCTTCGCCCAGCATGTCTTCGCTGGTCCTTGCAGTCAGGCGGATTCCCGGCACGTCCGATCCATTGTAGACATTGGACAGGGTGAAAGTGAGGTGGTGGAAGTCTGTATAGGAGAGCTTCAGTGTCTTGAAGTCCCGGAATACGCCAGATTGGCGCACGGATAGCCGGTACTCATCAGAGTTGCCTTCGACTTCCCTCGCCCAGACGCTGAGCCCCTCTTTCTCCACTTGAGAGAACGGGTCCAGGTAGTTCATGGAGAACAATGGAGCTTGCTTGGCGCCGCCGACACCGTCCACCCCGAGGATGGTGGATTTCGGAACGGACACCCATTGTGAAATGCTGACTCCATCTTCCACGCGGAGTCCTGTGCTGTCAATGTAGGCGAGATGGCTGGGTGCCGTGCCAACAGTTCCAGTGCTCGTAGTGTGGATGTTGGGCCACATCTGTATGGCGCCTCCTTCGATCTGCTCGTACCGATTCAGGTCAAACGTCACAAATTCATTGGCCTCCAAAAGCAGGGAGTTGCGCGATAGGTTGGCTCCTTGGGGCTCGACGACCACAAAGACACTGTCCACTGGGCTGCCATCCTCGAAATGGATTTGGCCTTCTACCTTGCCCACATTGGATCGGAATCCGATCGGGTAGGGGGTCGGGTTGTGGTATTCCGTCACATTGTTGCCTCCATCTGCATCACAAGTGACGATGGCGCCCACTCGATACTCGTACAACGTGCCTGCAGCCAAATCCAAATCGAAGAACCAGGTGATGTCCTCGGAAGAGAAAATCTGCTCCCATTGGGATTCTAGTGGGTTGGTGGGCTGATACAATCGACGGTAGACCCGGAACTGGTCAATTTGGTTGATGCCGTTGTCGAGTGCTGGCGACCAATCGATTTCGACGCGGTTTTTGTATTTACCCTGAGATACATCC
>CAXHAW010000467.1:0-1633 GCA_964014525.1 uncultured bacterium | reverse complement strand
GCTTGCCCATCTCTTTCGGCCTGTCCGAAAACAAAACCGTCTCCAAAGTGGCAACGGGCGAAGCCAAGCCCAACAATGCCCTGCGCATCCAACGCGGAACCGAGCGCCCATTCTTGGCTCCCTTGGGCATCCGAAAAATCCCGATGGTCGGCGAAAAGACCTACCAAACCCTCCGCAACCTCGGGGTTCGACAAATCGGCACCCTACAAGAGATGCCCGTCGACCTGATGGAACGTGTGCTCGGCAAGTCCGGCCGCATCATCTGGCGCAAGGCCCAGGGCGAAGACCCTTCACCGGTCATGCCCACCAGCGAACGGAAGTCCATCTCTACCGAACGCACCTTTCGCAAAGACACCACGGACACCGACCAGCTTCGCGGCGTTCTCATCGCCATGGCAGAAAACCTCGCCTTCCAACTGCGCCGAGGCAACAAACTCACCGCCTGCATCACCATAAAAGTTCGCTACAGCGACTTCGATACACGCACCCTACAAGCCCGCGTCCCTTATACCGCCGCTGACCACCGGCTCGTGCCCAAAACACTCGAAATGTTCGAAAAACTGTATGACCGCCGTGTCCTTATCCGGCTGGTCGGCGTTCGGTACAGTCACCTCGTCGGCGGGGGGATGCAGATGGACTTGTTTGATGCCGACGAAGACCGACAGGCGCTGTATCACGCCATGGATGGGCTCCGTGAACGCTTCGGGGACCGCGCCATCATATCCGCTGCCAGCCTCGGGGCACGCACCATTGGGCGCACCAACCCCTTTACGGGGGACGCCCCACTCCTCCTCGCCAACCGCCACCAATAAAACTGCCCCCTCCATGTGCGGACGCTATGTCACCGTCACCTCAATCGAGGCCATCGAGAAACGCTTCCAAGTTTCCGCCGAATCGGATTACACCGATGCCCCGGCACCACCAAACACCAACGTTTCCCATGGCGACCTCGCACCGGTCATCACTGGTGACCGTCCAAGTGCATTGCAAGCCATGCAGTTCGGCTTTACCCCAACCTGGGCCAAAAAGCAATTCTACATGATCAATGCACGAAGCGAAGGCGACCAAAACGCAGACAATGACCCCAACTACCGAGGGACAATGGGCATCCTTCAAAAACCGATGTTCAGACAGTCCATTCGGACACGGCGCTGCCTGGTCATCGCCGACGCCTTCATCGAAGGTCCACAACGGGAAAAACTCGCCAAACCCTTTGTGGTTTATGCCCGAAACGGCCAGCGCCCCTTTGCCCTCGCCGGCATCTGGGACGAGTGGACCGACACGACCACAGGCGAACTCGTCCGGTCCTTTGCCATCGTCACCACGACGGCATGCGACACCTTGAAGGCCATCGGTCACCACCGTTCGCCTGTCATGCTCAACCCCGCTGACGAACACAAGTGGATTGACCCCGTCACCCCCCTCGGCGAGATAACTGGCCTGCTTAGGCCCATCCCCGATGGAACACTCAACGCCTACCCCATCGACCCCGGCATCAAAAACCCACGGATCAACGGCACCAGCCTGCTCCAACCCATGGGAGAACCCCTCTTCCCAGAGTACGACCATAAACTCCACAAATCACTCGAAATGTTTGGCATGGGGGACTCCCGAGCACGAAAACTCAGGGGCC
>CAXHAW010000466.1:0-1639 GCA_964014525.1 uncultured bacterium | reverse complement strand
CAACGAAGGCGATGAGGCCTCTGCAGCCATGGGCACCCGTACTCTCTTTGCTGGAGACGGAAACGTCAGCCCCCCAGAACCTACTCACCATGGCGTTGACCTCCATCACATGGGTGCGAAACTCCGTGCACACTGGCTTGGTCTGCTTGGATTTGGGGCCGTCATTGCCGTCATTATCTTCGCCGGACTCCTGCTCCGCTATGGCTTCTCGACCTCTTACAAGGGCCGCAGCAATCAACTGCGTCTCCGATACAAACTCATGCGCCGAGGTGATCAATGATGGACGACACAATCACGGCCTTGCTTCGAGGCGTTGCTGATGGCAGCATTGCGGTCGACGATGCAAGAACGGCTCTTGAGGGTGCGGAACTGACGGAAGAGGAGATGTCGAGTGCGATTGACCACGGTGTGTTTAACGTCGCCGAACCGGGAACCATCGTCAGCGCCTCCTTGGCACCATCTGGGGCCTCCTACCTCACGATTTTCTTCCTCGGCTGGGGGCTGTTTTGGATTTGCTACTGGAGTTTTTCCATGATTTACGGCTTGGCCAAAGGTTGGGACCAACAGCAACTCTCTTTCCACCTCGCCATGACCATGACCACGCTCATCATGATGGGCATCATCTACCTGAAATTCGTTCTTCCCGACACCATCATCGTCAAGCACGCTCAAAACAAATTCATTCCAGAGCACCAGAAAGACTGGCGGGAGTACAAGTGGTGAGGCGATATGGCACGTGAATACGAACTCAAACCCGCCCCATCCGACGGCTCAGACAGCATGGATGCTGGAACGACGTCGATCAACCGTCGTCAATTTCTTCGCTACGGATTCAACACCGCTGCAGGTGTATTGACCGCCTCCATCGGCATGCTTGGGGTCGCCTCCATTCTCCTTCCGCCGGGTGGCGGCGGTGGTGGTGACCTTGCTGTTCAATTCTGGGCCAAAGGTCGCGAAGACGAAGCATGGTACGGGGCGAAGCACTTGCAGCCCATGACCAAAGCTGACTTTGAAGCCGAAGCGGCCAGTTCTTCAACCGGCACGGCTGGTGCGGCTGGAGTTTGGAACGGTGTTCCTGTTGTTGTCAACTACGTCATGCACTCGAAATATGCGGGCACCCCCGAATCAAATGGAAAGGCTCGCTTCCAATTCATGGAAGGGTACGATGAGACCGGCAAATACGTCGGTCATTTCGAAGACCTTGCTGAACTTGACCCTCGCTTGATGCCTTCCGATGACCTCGTGATGGTCTTCGGTCGCTGCACGCACCTTTGCTGCATCCCCGGATGGCAACTCGTTTCCAATTCCTTTACCGAAGACTCTTGGACGCCTGGAGGGGGCGACGATGGTGGCACGAAGATGTTCTGCATTTGTCACTCTTCCCGGTTTGATCCGACCGCTCTTGAGATGAACACCAACCGGAATCGCTCGAACGGAGCCACGTTTAACTATGCTGGGATCCGACGAGCCGGTGGACCTGCCCCAGTTGGCCTCCCCATCATTCCGATTCAACTCAACGGCGGCGTCCTTGAAGGTCTGGTTGACTACGTGGATTGGTACACATATTGCGATTGAGGTGATACGATGACGACAATGTTCTGGATTCTGTGGTTCTTCATCGCCTTCCTGGTGTTACTGG
>CAXHAW010000465.1:0-1639 GCA_964014525.1 uncultured bacterium | reverse complement strand
AAGGGGAAGATGATGCGCCTGTGGGATGGCTCAAAGCGGCCATCGACCAGCGGAACCGTTTGGTCCGTGCGGGCGGTCAGGAGGATCAAGCTGAGAATGCGGTCAAGCGGTTCAAGGCCGACCACAACCTCATCATGCGGAAGCTGAAGGCGGGGGAGTACAAGAACCTCTTGGCTTCTTGGGAGCGTTCGGTGAACGCTGGCTATCAGGCAGAAGCGCGGGTGAAGGCCTTGACCGAGCTCAGCAACCTGATGGGGGCCATGACTGAACAGCTCCAAGCACTCACGTTGGAGAGTGACCGCAGCATGACTTGGTTCAAGGAACTGGCCGACAAGCTGACGGATGTGATCATGACGCGTCGCACGGGAGAGATTGCGGACGAAAACCCGACGCCCTTCCAAATCAATGTGCATGTCGAGGACATGGAAGTTCCGTTGAGCATGAAGACACTGCAGGACAGTGGTGCAGATTGGGCGAGTCGACGGGATGAGGTACTCAAGGGGCTCATGGAGATTCTGCGCAAAGCCCATGAGCACAATGTGTGGTGGGACCACATTGACAAGGACGATTTGATTGACCTGATGGGCAGGCTGAAGCTGAAAGAGTTGGCTTTGAACCGTGAAGGATTGATTCAGAAACTCAGAAGGGAGATTGCCAAGGTCCAAGATGCCACTCAAGCGAGGAATGAACCCTTTGTGCGGACGATTGGCGAATTACTCGCCCGAAGTGAGCCATTGCTCGAATGGGGAAAGAACAGCAAGTTGTCAGATTCCGGTCGCGAGTTTCACTCTTCCCTCCAAAAGATGTTTGTTATCGCAGTCCCGGATGAGACCTTGGTCAAAGGGGTGGACATGCTGATTAAGGCCTCTGAGTTCATGGGAGACAATCGCTTCATGGTGGTCTCTGCTCCTGATCAGCTGGACCGAATTACGGTGTACCGGAGAGAAGTGGCTGCACCCGCGTTTGCGGTCAACTCGGTCGCGGACTACATGAGGCAGTATGACAAGCGCGAAGCTTCGGCCCCCGATTATGGTGTGGGGGACTTGTTCCATGTCAATTACAACTGGAAGCGCGCGATGGATGACGTCATGTGGGGATTGACGCAAGTAACCACACACAGGGAGGACAACCAGCAACGGTTGTTTGCTTGGGGCTTCATTATGGGGTGGATCAAATTCGACAAGGACAAGAAGCAGTGGGTGGTTTTCAACCCGGATGCCATGGAATTGGTGACGTATCCCCACAAGAATGGAAATCACCGTCATGAACTGTTCCGGAAGTTGATGGTGGAAGGACAGGGCCAAGCTTGGATGGAGCGCTTGATTCAACAGAAGATGAGCAGCCTGGCCGAGCTCATTGATGGGTTCAAGACAATCGAGGAGGACATGCTCAACCCATTGACTGGAAAAGTCGAGGGCAAGTCGACGTCCAAGTACTACAAGCTGGAGCGAATCAATCCCTACGCGGCAAGCATCCCGGCGAACGCAACGACAGGCAGTGCAACGGAGTTTGGACGGGAATATCAAACCGGACAGGCGGGTAAGACCCGTGCCATGCAGCTCAGGAAAGAAATGAAAGCGATCAAAGATTTCATTGAGCCGCAAGTGAAACAGTGGCGGGAGGAACTCGGAATGTGATG
>CAXHAW010000464.1:0-1642 GCA_964014525.1 uncultured bacterium | reverse complement strand
CCCAAGCCATGCCGTACCATTCTGGCCCGCTTTGGTGTTCCTGCTGAGCGCGCCATTGCACCACCGGGTTCAGGTCCAAAGGCGTTTCTGTTTTGTGCCATTGGCAGGACCGGGTCTCCACCACGCCCTCCAGTGCAGCGATATCAATCAAGAGGGATGCTGCAGCGGCAGAGTCAACCAATGCAGTATCGATTTGGATCACGATGCCATTGAACCACCGGCTTCGATGCAGGAGTTGAATGGGCCGGCCCGCTTCCGACTCACCCAGCGCAAGGACGCTGGCAATCTGTGGTTGCGGAACCGGTAAATCGAGAGAGTCCAAAGGTATCCCTTGGCGCGCCCTGCGGTCCAATGCCCGCTGGCTGAGCAGTTGAAGTCCCGCATCCGGCGCATTTAAATCAACCCCGCAATTGATTTTGTCGGAAAAGCCCACCCAGTAATGGTCTGGGGCGATTTGTGCTGTTGCCCAGACAGAGGCGCAAACGCCGACGGCCAGACACAGGGCAAAGCGGAGGAAGGGCGATTGCATCACGGTTGGGTTAGTGGTCGGTGGATTGGAGCCTGCCCAGAGACCAGCGTTCGGTTCGGAGGACGTCGCCGTTTTCGTTGAAATAACGCCAAGTCCCATCCTTCACCCCGGCAGTGTATTCCCCCACTTCCATCATGGGTTGGTTCAGCAGTTCTCTTCTCATCGCGTCTTGTCCACCGCTTTGACCAGCACCTGGTCGGCCCGCCGGGGAGCGGGCACCTTCGTCGGCCGGCACCATGACCCACTCTCCCAGGTCATGCCATGCGGTAAATGGACCATCGAGTCGTCCGTGGGCGTAGCGCCCCAACCATTCTGGACGGCCACTGGGGTATTGGGCAGAGAATTCCCCGTTTTGGGGCGCTTCCGACGACGGTTGTCCACCTTCGTACTCGACCAGGGACCGAATCTTCCCATCCGGATTGAAGGTGGTCCATGTTCCTGTGGGTTGGCCCTCACGGTATTCCCCCTTGCTTAAGGGTTTGCCCTTGTCCATGACCAAAGCCGGGCCATGTCGCTCTCCGTTGCGCCAGTGCTCCTCACTGAGCGGGAGCCCTTCGCGATTGTAGGTCAGCCATTTTCCAGTCTTTCCACCCATGGCATAGCTGCCCTCTTCAAGCAGTTGCCCGCTTCGATGAAAGGTGCGTTGCGCCCCATTCAGGGTGTCTCGGTCGTAGTATTCTTCCATCCGAATTCGCCCCTGTTTGTCAAAGGCTTTCCAGAGTCCCGTCTTCCATTGGGTCCATTCGCCATCGAGGAAGACCGTTTCATAGTTGCCTTGGTGCGAGGTGCTCCCGTCTTCTCGGTACAGGATGGCCTTGACGAGATCGGTGCCCTCTTCGTGTTGAACCTCGCTCAGCACAGTTCCGGTCTGTCGGAAGAAGGTGAAATGGCCCACGGGTCGATTGTCCCGAAAGCTTCCGCTGTAGTAGAGTTTTCCGTTGGGGTAGACCCGAATCCATCGGCCTTGCTTTTGGCCTTGGTCGTCTGTGACGTTGAAGTCCGCACCGGGGCGCCCGTCAGGCCATTGAGACATGTCGGGTCCCGGCTGGGCAACAGCGGGCAAAACAACCAGACAGAGGGCGAGAAGAAGGAAAATAATTCGGGCGTTCATGG
>CAXHAW010000463.1:0-1658 GCA_964014525.1 uncultured bacterium | reverse complement strand
GTGATCGCCAGCTTGATGCTTGACGAGCGAACGAAGCACGGCAATGGCTCCGCCGGCTTCTTTATCGAGCACACCTTCGACGAGTGCTGTTGCTGATGTTTTCTCGAAATCGGTCACAACCACTGCTCGAATGTTCGGCCCGAGTGCCTTCATTTCTACACTAATGATCTCATTGAGAGCATCAACTTTCGAAGATGCATACGCCATCACTCGACCCACAGGTGATGCACACGGGCGAGAGCCAGTTTCTGTAATTTGAACACCGAGAAGGCGCAAACGAGCAATGACTGATTCGGCTTTTTTATGGTCGATTTTACTTTTCGACAAGCGCAACCCGTGTCGAACATACCTATCAAGGACTGAGCGAAGCATGCTCATACGACTCCATGACTCATCACTTGTCTTCAGCGGAATTCGTGGAACGTCAGAGGGTAACGGCCGCTGATTGCCCTGAAGGTACCTTCGCGCATTGTCACAATACACTTCGTTCTTAGAATACAATTTGGACCATGAAAGGGATTCTCCACGGTGGTTTATTCGCTCCTGTAAGCTGGTGTAGATCCAATCATCAAGTGGGGCGATGCATTTTGAATCACCATCATGAGGCCTTTGTAAATCAAGTAATAATTCCTCAAATTCTCCATCAACTCCCGCTATGTAATCAAGTTCATGGGGCGCCGGACGAACAAAATAGCATAGATCTTGGTATGGGGCTAAATTTGAGGCCCGCACTAAAGCAGGAACCGGGACTTCGTAATCCACTGGACCGAAGAATTCGTCATACCGCTTAGCATCAGTATCCGGAGTCGCTTCGATATTAGGTGGAGTCGCTG
Source organism: uncultured bacterium (assembly GCA_964014525.1). Classification (GTDB taxonomy): domain Bacteria; phylum Bacteroidota; class Bacteroidia; order Flavobacteriales_D; family Sanyastnellaceae; genus UBA8752. Next base: position 825 of record CAXHAW010000463.1, on the reverse strand, counting down.
TGAGACCGAGGACGATTGGGTCGCCAAATAATTCCTTCACCTCGGCTAAGATGCGACCCCAGTGATGCATCAGGTGGTGACATTCGTCAAGAATGATAAGGCCAATACCAACCTCCTTGAGCCTCAGCAAATTGGCCTTTGCACTCTCATGGAGCGTCCAAAGAGCGTTGCCATTCTCAGCAAAATCATCCCGAACCTTCTTTCTGTATGTTCCTAACCGCGAAGTGTAATAATTTGGATTTGAATCTTTGAGACTGACTTGCCACGCCTCAGCAGACTGGTGGTCGTCAGCTTGCCCATCAGCAATAAGTTTCTCCGTCCATAGTTGCAGCGCTATCTCGTCGAAACCTTCTCCACCATGACGTGGCATCGTGATTGATTGGTAGGTAAGCGATGTAAGAAGGCCTGGTTTTTTGGGGTCAGTGCTAATGAATTTATCTTTGCTGTCGAGGTTGAACAAAGATGTTCTTGCTGTCCATTGCGCTTGGATGGCCGAGTTTGGAGACAGGACCAGTGCGGGTTTTCGAACCAGATCAGCCCAGACATAAAGGCCCAGAATTGTTTTTCCTGAACCCGGCGGAGCTACAATGTGAAGACGCTTCTCGCCTCGCTCAAGTTGAGGAAGAATGATAGAGGTAGCAGCACTTTGAGATGGACGAAGGGTGCCTGAAAATCGGATGTTTCCAAAAGTAGGGATTTCACTCGACATGAAGTTGGGTTGTTGTTGCTGTTGCTAGGAATTTGCTTTTGGCTGGATAATCTTGAATCCGCCTTTCAGCTAGAGCTGGAAGATCTTCTCAAGGAATTTCGAGATGACAAGAATGC
>CAXHAW010000462.1:0-1659 GCA_964014525.1 uncultured bacterium | reverse complement strand
ACACAGGTAGGATCGTCGGCAGCGTCAGATGTGTATAAGAGACAGTTCTTAAGGAATGGGGAAGGAGTAGATTTCCCGTCTTGGGTGTATTTTGCTCCCATGACCAACGGACAACGATTCCGAGGGGCGTTCATCACGGTGACGTCCCTCTTTTTTATGTGGGGTTTCATCACCGTCATGGTGGACGCCTTGATCCCCCGCCTTAAAGACGTTTTCGAACTGACCTATCTCCAAGCTGGCTTGGTTCAGTTTGCATGGTTCACAGCCTATGGAGTCATCTCCATTCCCGGTGGTCGATTGATCAAGCGAATGGGGTACAAGAATGGCATTTTGATCGGCCTTTCTCTTGCCGCACTGGGGTGCCTGATTTTTTACCCAGCGGCCTCTACACGCATGTTCAGTCTGTTCTTGCTTGCCTTATTTGTGGTGGCTTCGGGCATCACGGTCTTGCAGGTGGCGGCCAATCCATACATCTCCGTGCTCGGCCCGGAAGAAAGCGCATCCAGTCGCCTTAACCTCGCCCAAGCGTTCAACTCTTTGGGTACGACCATTGCGCCCATCATCAGTGCTACATACCTCCTTTCTGATAAGGTGAAGACGGGGGCAGAACAAGCTGCGCTCGCGCCTGAGACACTGGAGGCTTATCGGTTATCTGAAGCTGCTGCGGTGCAGGTGCCTTTTGTAGTGCTGGCGCTGGCCTTCCTTTTGCTTGCGGGGGTGATCGCCATGGTCAAGTTGCCAAAGATTCTGGAAGGAGGAAGCGCGGGTGGCTCTCTATCTGAAGTTCTCAAAGACCGCCGCTTGCTTGCTGGTGCTGCGGGCATTTTTGTCTATGTCGGGGCAGAAGTGGCCTTGGGCAGTTACATGGTAAACTATGGCATGAACCTCGGGGTTCACGAGATGATTGAGGATACACCTTTTCTGCGGAGAATGGCGGAATTGGCAGGCTCCATCAAAGGCCAAACCGTTGAGGGCATGGATCCCAAAGGAAAATTGGGTGTTCTGCTGACATTTTACTGGGGCGGAGCCATGATTGGACGTTTTATTGGTGCCGGTCTGATGCAGCGCATCAAGCCTGGAATGCTCCTCGGCGTTTTCGCGGGGTTGGCGTCCTTGCTTGTGATGACGAGCATGGCGACAGCAGGCCTGACTGCACTCATGGCCCTGCTTCTTGTAGGCCTTTGCAACTCCATTATGTTTCCAACCATATTCACCCTCGGTATAGAGAATTTGGGAGATGCGAAGCCCCAAGGGAGTGGTGTTTTGTGCACGGCAATTGTGGGTGGGGCAGTGATTCCACCTGCTTTTGGTGCCATGGTTGACGCCTCTGGATTTGCACTGGCGCTGGTTCTCCCCCTCTTGTGTTATGCGTATATCGCTGGTTTTGGTTATTTTACATCTCGAGGATGACCATTTGAAGGGTTGGAGTCAGGCGGCTTTTGCTCGAAAAACACTGTGGAGAACAGAGTTTGAAAGTTTCACAATTGATTTCTGAGTCTTTGGTCAATGGCTCCTTAGTGCGTTGTTTAGAGAACGTTTAAATGGTTGGACTGTTGTCTAACTGAAGGAAGAGAAATGGCGAAGAAGAAAAAGACCAAGGAATTGCAGCCCAACATCACTGTCTCTTATACACATCTGACGCTGCCGACGATCCTACCT
>CAXHAW010000461.1:0-1662 GCA_964014525.1 uncultured bacterium | reverse complement strand
CATCATGCCCCTGACGAATTTTCTCATCACCTGGGTCGTTCGCCCAAAGGTCGATCCAGCTCGCCCCCACATCACCCGTTCGTACTTGCTTGAGGGCTATGAGCGAGACCACAGCCTCTATCCTCGTCGCTTGACCACCTTTGAGTGCGGTAGCGAGCCGGTCGGCGAAGCGATGATTCAATTCCACTTCCAGTACTACTGGTACGCCATCATTTTCCTCGTGTTTGACGTTGCCTTCATGTTCCTTGTTCTTGGCGGCATGGTGACGGCGGATGCCACCACTGAAGGTGGTACAACTACCGTGGCGGAGGCAGAATCAGCCCTCCTCACACTTGGCCTCTTCTTCGCTATCATGTCGCTTGGCGTATGGTACGTGTTCCGGAAGCGAGGTCGCATTTACATCTAAGGTGAGTAAGATGGCAGGACAAGATGAAAACTACGCTGCGTTCAACAGCCGTGCTCTCGTGGAGATGGTTGGCGACGTGACCGACGAAGCACTCAAGGTCACCAAAATCAAGCAATTCCTCAGCGTTCTCGCTGGACGCTACTTCAACTGGGCTGGCCGAAAGTCACTGTTCACCCTTCACTTGGGCATCAAGTGCTGTGCCATTGAGATGGCTGCCGCCGCTACGCCTCGATTTGATGGCGACCGATTTGGTGTGCTGTTCCGCTCATCGCCCCGCCAATCCGATGTGTTGCTCGTCAACGGCCCTATCACCAAGAAATTCGCGGACAAAGTCGTTCGCCTCTGGGAGCAAATGCCCGAACCAAAGTACTGCATCGCCATGGGCGAATGCGCCATTTCGGGCGGACCCTACTTCCAATCGTACAACATCCTCGAAGGCGTTGACACCGTCATCCCTGTTGACGTCTACATTCCAGGCTGCCCACCTCGCCCCGAAGCCCTCATCGATGGATTTGGTCTCTTGCGAGAGAAGATCATCCGAATCGGTGCCGCACCAAGCAGCGGCCGTAAGGGCGACAAGCCAATCATCGTCGGGGAGGACTGAACATGGGCATGCGCATCACCAATGCTCAGGCAGACGCAGCAGCCGAAGAGGCTGTTGCAAACTTGAACGCCCGTTTTGGAGGCTCTGATGTTGCAGCGACCGTCGAGCACCATTCCAATGCTCACAAAATGGCCTTTGTCCGCATCAACGTGCCACCTCAACACTGGGTCGCCGTTGCCAAGCACCTCCGCTTTGACCTCAACGCCAATTATTGTTCAATGGTCACGGGGACGCACTATCCCGAAGGTGCCGCCGAACGTGGATGGGAAGTGGTCTACCACCTCATGCGGCAACCCATCGTTGACCAAGCGCCGCACACCCACACCGTTCACGTCGCTGAAGACCTCAAGGGTAGCAACATTCCGCTCGAATTCGAAGTGGTCGTTGTTTTACCCCAAGGCAACACGCCATCTGTGCCAAGTGTCCAGAGCATTTGGGTCGGCGCCGACTGGAATGAAAAGGAGACCTGGGACTTGGTTGGCATTCAGTTTGAAGGACATGACAACATGCACCGCGTCCTCAACCCCCACGACAGCCCTGAGGGCTTCCACCCGTTGCAAAAGCAACACAAAATCCGCTACCATGATTTCAATGAAATGTACGACGACGCCCAAGGCTTCGGTCGCAAACCATCCGACGAGGGTCGGGTTAA
>CAXHAW010000460.1:0-1667 GCA_964014525.1 uncultured bacterium | reverse complement strand
GGCATCTCGGGTGTTTGTTCCAGTCGTGGGGGCGTCGGGGGCAGTTTTCGGGTTGCTTCTAGGCTTTGGAATGCTCTTTCCAAATACGCGATTGCAGTTGCTCTTTCCTCCCGTGCCGATCAAGGCTCGATACTTCGTCTTGGGCTATGGAGCACTGGAGTTGATTTTGGCCTTTGACAACAACCCCGGCGACAATGTTGCGCACTTTGCGCACCTCGGGGGCATGGCGTTCGGATATCTGCTGCTGAAGAAGTGGCAGCGGGACCGGGATGCATTTTATTGAGGATTCTCGCGTTGAATCCCTGTTGAGATGAGCAATCTGAAAGATGACTTGAAGATGAGGTGGGCCACGGGTGGCATGGCGGTGCGTTTGGTCATGTTCAACGTTCTGGTCTTTTTGATTCTGACAACGTTGCGTTTGCTTCTGGGGCTTGGTCTTCCCTTGCCTGCGTTGCCTGGGGCCTTTGGTCTCGCGACCTCAGCTGACCCATCGATTTTGGTGGGCAGGCCATGGAGTGTGGTGACGCACATGTTTGCTCATGAGGAGGTTTGGCACCTTGCGATGAACATGCTCATTCTGTGGTGGATGGGAGGGATGTTCAGGTCACATTTTGGTGACAGACGCACGCTCAGCACATACCTCATGGGTGGTGTTTCCGGGTTTCTCCTCTATGTCCTGGCGACCAACTTGGTCCCTTCTTTTCCTCAAGGGGGCTATGCACTTGGGGCATCTTCTGCGGTGATGGCCTTGATGGTGGCAACGGCGACACACATGCCTGAAACGGTCATTCGCCTCTTTTTGATTGGCCCTGTCAAGCTCAAATGGGTGGCTGTGGTTTACGTTGTTTTGGACTACGTAGCCTTGTCAAATGGGAGCAATGTGGGTGGGCATCTTGGTCACATTGGTGGGGCGGCATACGGTTTCGTGTACATGCGTGGGCTTCAATCCAATCGAGATTTTGGTGCCCCCATGGAGGGGCTTATTGATTGGTTGGTGACCACATTTGGACAGTCTTCAGGCTCGGCATTGCGTCCCAAGCGAAAGAAGCCGAGGCGGAAGGGCAAAGGCCTTCATTCGGTCTATCGCAGCGTCGATGTCGATGGGAGAACCCGTCGGGCGAATACGGATGAGGAGTTCAATGCCGAGAAGAAAGCAAGGCAAGAGCGGATTGACCGCATTCTGGACAAAATCTCCAAGGTGGGCTATGATCAGTTGACCAAGGAGGAGAAGGACTTTCTGTTTCGCTACGGCGGGGACGTCTAATGATGGCAAAACGCCGATCCAAGCAAAAGAGGGGGCACCTCTGGATGTTTCTAGGGGTGGTGGCGTCTATGGGGGTGTTGTCAGCTCAATTGGCAGTGAATTTGTCTCCAGCCCAATGGGCGTTTCCTGCTTTGGCTGGTCTTGGTTTTCCCGTGTTTGGTCTGCTCTTGTTTGCTGCGATGTGGGTGGCCTTGCGTCGAAGGCGTTGGTTTTGGTTTCTCAGTTTTTTTTCTTTGGTGGCGGTTTCGTGGCCTCTATACCGGTGTGTTTGGGGGGGCTTTGGCTTTGGATTGCCGGAAGTTCACATGGAAGGCCCAGCACTCAAGGTGATGGGCTGGAATGTGCGTCTTTATGACCGTTACGGCTGGCTTGGTGAGGGCACTCGGGAGGGCATTTTTGAGTC
>CAXHAW010000459.1:0-1668 GCA_964014525.1 uncultured bacterium | reverse complement strand
AGCTCGGCAATGCCACGCCAAATGCCATTTCCTCATTCTTGTTTGGCACGTTCCCGGATTTGCAATACGACAGTTGGGTCACCATTGGTTTGAGTGAATCGCCCAACTCCTCCATTGGTGAGGCTGCAGTGTCCACTGTGGAGGGGAGCGACAACCCTTGGACAACCAACTTCGACCCTGGTTTCGGAGCGGCAGGGGGAAACATTGTCATGAACGATGCAGTCGGCGGAAGCTGGTTTGCATTGAACGGAGACAACAATGGAATTGCAGCAAGCCACCCCAACAACGAAGTGCTGATTGCTCAGTTGACAACAGACGGAGAGGTTGAAGGCAACTTCTACGTTCAGGTATTCGAAAATGGCCTTGGGTCCAATCAAGTCTTCCTCAATCTCAATATTGGAGAGGCATGCATCGCTCCCGATGCCGATTGTCTCTATGCCGACGACGTTTACGGTGTCGATTATGTTGATTGTGACGGCAACTGCCTGAACGACGCTGACGGAGATGGTGTTTGCGACGAGGAGGAGATTCCAGGTTGTACAGACGCTACAGCCCTCAACTATGACCCGGTTGCGACGGACGATGATGGCCTGTGCGACTATCCTGCGTCCAGCGTCTTCGACATCATTGCCAGCAGTGAAGTCCACACGGTTCTTGAAGATTTGATTGTCCTTGCGGAATTGGATGGCACCTTGACCAACGATGGGGCTTGGACTGTTTTTGCTCCAACGGACGCCGCCGTTGCTGCGCTTCCTTCATTTGTGGTGGACGGTCTTCTCGCGGATCCGTTGACCTTGGCCAGTGTCTTAACCTACCACGTCGCTGCAGATTCCGTGACGAGCGACATGCTGACCAACGGGATGATGATTGAAATGGTGAATGGTCAAATGGCCACCATCAGCTTCAGCGGTGGATCCATCTTCATTGAAGGTGCGGAGGTCATCATCGCAGATTTGATTGCTGAGAACGGCGTGGTTCACGTGATTGACGCAGTGATCCTTCCTGCAATCGACGGTTGTACCGACCTCAATGCATGCAACTGGAACCCGGCTGCCGATACAGACGATGGCTCATGTGAATACGACAGTTGTGCAGGTTGTCTCAACGAAACAGCCTGTAACTACGACAGCACAGCCACAATCAATGCGGCTCTTTCATGCACCTTCCCAGAGGATTTGTACGGGGCGGATTACTATGACTGCCTTGGCAACTGTTTGAATGACGCAGACGGAGATGGAATCTGCGATGAAGCTGAAGTCGATGGCTGCGTGTACGAAGATGCCTGCAACTTCGACCTAGAAGCCACCGAAGACGACGGGAGTTGTGACTATGAGTCTTGCGCTGGTTGTATGCAAGCCTTGGCGTGCAACTACGACTCCACTGCGACCATCGACGATGGGTGCTTGTTCCCGATTGACCTCTATGGAACGGACAACGTGGACTGCGATGGCAACTGTCTAAATGACGCTGACGGAGATGAAATCTGTGACGAGGATGAGATTGCCGGCTGCCTTGATGTTAATGCCTGCAACTATGATTCCACAGCCACAGACTATGATGTGACGCTGTGTGACTACAGTTGCTTCGGTTGCACGGATGCAAACGCAGCCAACTTCGACCCCACAGCAACTGTCGATGATGACACCTGCCTGTTTTGTGACTGTCTCT
>CAXHAW010000458.1:0-1671 GCA_964014525.1 uncultured bacterium | reverse complement strand
AATACGAGATTCCGTGAAGTCTCGTGGGCTCGGAGTTGTGTATAAGAGACAGACCAAGGTCTCCGCAGTGAGCGACTCCCCGCACAGGTCTGTCCACGTGGCGGTGTACAATGTGGTCACGTCAGGTTGGGCATAGGTGCTGGAGGCATTCGGTTCGGAAAGGCCATCAGTGGGCGTCCATGAGACCGTCCCCGCCTCAGTCGATTGCAGGGTCAACTCCACCCCTCCACCGACGCAGAATCCGGACTCTGGAGACAACCCCACAGCAGATGAGGTGATGCACACGGACTGCAGGTTGCTTGAGCCGCCCGTCGACCCCGTGAAACCCCACCAGACTTCATTCTGACCACCAAAAATATCGTTCTGGATGTCCATGCCATTCATGGACAACCTCAAATCACAATCGAAATACAAGTCCATTTGGGGGATGAACGGGTCCCACACCAGTTTGAATTGATGCGGCTGTCCATCTTCGATATTGGCGCCGTTTTGCAAGGCGGGCACAGGCCCAGCCAAGTTGAAATATGGGGCGTTGTGCAGGTTAATTCCATCCCGAAGAAAGGCAACATGGTCTGGGATGGGATCGGCGGAATCCGTATTCTGCCAGGTGTCAATTTCGACTCCAAAACTCGGATTGAAGCCTTCAAACCCGAGTCCCCCGCCCGCTATGCCTATGGCCAACGGGCCCACAGCCTGCATAACAAATACAATTCCATCTGCGCCGTCCGCATCTGTGCTGCCCAGGTTAACGTCCACTTCAATCGTGAAAGGCTGAGTCAAATCGAGTTGGTCATTGAACCAGACGGCACCAAGCTCCCAATCACTGTTGGCCGTGATTTGATAGCAATCCCCGCTCAATGGAGATGCATCCCCAACAAAGGTGCACACCGGCTGAGACCGAAGCGCCCCAACACTGAAGAGCACAAACAAGAAACCGACAACCAAACGCATGGGACAAAGAAACAACGAAGGCCGAGCTTGCGTTGCTCGGCCTTCGTGGAATGTGCAGGTGTCCGGTGTGAAATTCAGGCGGGCACTGCGCCAGCGGCCTTCGCGTGGTCAGCAAGGAACTTCTCCAGTCCACTGTCAGTCAGCGGGTGCTTGAGCAAGCCCTTGATGGCAGACAGCGGGCCGGTCATGACGTCTGCACCGATCTGCGCGCATTCAATGACGTGCATTGTGTGGCGCACGGAGGCGGCGAGGATCTCCGTCTTGAACATGTAGTTGTCGTAGATGCTTCTGATTTGCTCGATGAGCTGCAGACCATCGCTGGAGATGTCATCCAAGCGGCCGATGAACGGACTCACGTAGTCAGCACCAGCCTTGGCAGCCAAAAGGGCCTGGCCCGCAGAGAAGACCAGCGTGCAGTTGGTCCGAATGCCCTTGTCGGAGAAATAGCGCAGGGCCTTAACTCCGTCCTCAATCATGGGCACCTTGACCACGATGTTGTCGTGCAAAGCGGCCAACGCTTCGCCCTCGCGCACCATGTCTTCAAAGTTGGTGCTGATCACTTCGGCACTCACGTCGCCGTCTACAATGTTGCAGATGTCTACATAATGCTGGCGTACAGCGCCCCCCCCTGAGATGCCCTCTTTGGCCATCAAGCTGGGGTTGGTGGTCACGCCGTCAAGGACGCCAAAGGAGGCGGCTTCGCGGATCTGGTCTAGGTTG
>CAXHAW010000457.1:0-1674 GCA_964014525.1 uncultured bacterium | reverse complement strand
GCATCTGCCTTCTAAGCAGACGGTTTCGGGTTCGAGTCCCGACGGAATCACCATTGCCTACCAAGCCAGACTGACCCTCAGTGGGCCGATTTGCGCTTGTGGTTTTCGTGGGTGCGACGGCGCTTTTCCGTCATGCGGTGCAGCTCCTCCCCCCACTCATTGAGGGCCTCCAAATCATCGACCGCCACAACAGGCGGCCGCTTGGGATGGACATTCTTCAAATCGCGCTTGCGTCCCATGGACTTGGAACAGCCCCAGCCGCGGCCCGTTCACCACTTGGGTCCAAGTGGGCCGGTTATGGGCACTGACCAAAAAAGACAAGGCGCAGCACACTGAAGGCAGCGCATCAGGTTTAGAAGGCCTCGCCGATGAAGATGTAGACGCCCCTGCCCTCTTGGGTGAAGGCTACATCTAAGCGGGTGTAGATGTCCTTTTCGGGGAAGAGGAGGAAGCGGAGACCGGCGCCGCCAGCGGGCAGGAATTGATTCCACTGGAAGGCGTGGTCGTCACCGAAGACTTGCCCCACCGCCATGAAGGCGCTGGCGCCGAAGCGCTTCGAGAAAGAAAACGGCAAGATGCGGTATTCCACCTGACCGGCGAGGAGGTTCTTGTCGCGGTAGCGTCCCAGATAATAGCCGCGCATAAGGCTTTCCCCGCCCATCAGAGAGAGCATGTTGAAGGGGGGATTTCCCCGGGTGAATTGGCCGTAAAGCTGGGCGGCCAAGACCGTGTTTTCCTTGATGGGACGGTAGATGCGGTTGTCGAAGATGTAGGAGGTGAAGTCGAAATCGCTCCCCGCCCCGGTGCTGTAACTCAGGAAGGCCAACTCGCTGTACAGCGCATCCCGCGGGTTCATGGCATTGTGGATGTTGTCGTAGAGCACCCCCAAGCCAAAGCCCAGATTGGTCGACCCCATGGTGCCGATACTCGGCATGGCCACATCCGATGATGCACCACTGTGCCCCTCGTATTGGACCCGGTTCAGCGCCTGGTAGTCCAACTCGAGGCCCACGTACAGCGACGGAAGGGTCTCCCGAAGCAAGCGCTCGCGGAGCAGGATGTATTCGCCATCGATAACGCTCTGGACTTCAGCGGGGCTGTCTCTTCCGACGCCGTAATAGAACAGCGGAAAGCTCTGGTAGCGTGCTCGCCCATACAGGAACCACTTGTTTTGATCGGTGTACACCGCGTGATCCAACCACAGGCCATATTGGTTCTCCAGCGTGTAAAACGAGAAGGCCTTGAGCTCACTGAGCCTGTTGCTCAGGTCTCGCTTGGCGGAATACACGTAGAGGCTGGATATCCCCATTTCCCAGCTGGTCTCTGGAGAGAACGCGAGGGTCGGATAGTTGATGAATTTGGGCGCAGCTGGGTCTTGATTTTCGCCCATGATGCGGTCGATATACCGCCGCAAGACGCTCCCTGACTTGACCTCCTGCTGCGCGTGGGCTCCGCAGGAAAGCCCTGAACAAAAGAGGAACGCTAAGGCGATCCGGTAAGGGAATTTCATTGTGCTAAAAGTATGCGCTCCGCCATGCTCTGGCTCTATGAATCCAGATGCCAATTGTCATTGTTCTCGGAATTCGATACCGCGGTGCTGCTCAACCTTTGTCGCTCACAAATCCCACCTGTCTCTTATACACATCTGACGCTGCCGACGATCCTACCTGTGTA
>CAXHAW010000456.1:0-1676 GCA_964014525.1 uncultured bacterium | reverse complement strand
GTATAAGAGACAGGGCTGTCACGGTGTAGAAATACGGTGTGTTGGGCAGCAGCCCATCGAGAAACACCTCGTGCATCATGCCCCCCAGGGAGACCGTGCCTCCGGATGTGATTGAGGTGCCGAGCGTTTCGTCGGCCCCCCAATCTAGGGTGGAGGGTGTCAGCCCTCCTGCTTCCCAGACCACCCGAATGGAGTTGGGTTCGGCATCTTGAAGAAAGGGACGAACGACAAAGGACTGACCCCACACAAGACTTGCTGTGGAGCAGGCAACAATCAAAAGAACGGTGTGGCGCATGGGCACAAGGTATATCTCAGAGGGGGCGATCGAAGAGGCCGCCAAGTGCAGTTGAAAAATTGAAACCCAATGGGAAATGAGGCGTATACGAACTGTCGCCTTGGCGGCTCCTGAATACACCCGCGGGAAACATGGACGGGACTGCTTAACCCGGGGTTATTCCCCACATCACTTGATGCGCCATGCGCTTGATTCACTTTTTCTCTCTTTTGTTGACGGCCGTTCTTTTAAACAGTTGCAGCAAGGAGGCGTTGCTTGCTGATTCCGAGGCGGGCACCGTTCTGGAGCTTGGCTTCGGCTGGATGGAGACTGCCGAATCCTGCTTTGATTCTGATGACCACAGTGCCACGCATTGCGGACAGGCTGTTTGGCTTGATGGAACCCGAGTTCAGATTGACTTTTCGGTTCCAGAGGCCGAGGAGGCACATGCCGAGAATCAGGTGCTGCAGGAGGTGATGGGGTCCGAATCGGTTCGATACGTTTACAATCCGACAAGCCGGACGGTGACGCTTTTTGTTTCCACCGGTACAGTCACGCTCGAATGGAATCAGAGCCTCGGTTGCTTGGAGGGGGACCTCCTTGACCAAGACTTCTTGAGCATCTGTAGCCACAGCACTTCAGTGTCTTCTGGAATCTGAATTCCGACTGAAGCGGGGGCGGGGTTGTCCTTTTCGCGTGAGCGAGGGGCGCACTGCCTCCCCTGAATTGGGCTTTGCGAGGCCCTATGGCCATCGGCTCGGGAATAAGAACTGCAAACGATTCTTCGCGCTCCCTTTTGATTTCGGACCTTCGCGGCCAATTCCCCCCGCGGTGATCACCTTTTCTGACCTCGGCCTATCGGCCCCCATCCTCGACGCCATCACTCCTCTTGGCTTCGAGAAGCCCACTGAAATTCAGGAGAAGGCCATTCCGCACCTGCTTGGCGGAGATACGGATTTCATCGGTTTGGCCCAGACCGGAACAGGCAAGACAGCTGCCTTTGGCCTTCCCTTGTTGGATCTTCTGAACCCGGATGACCATTGCGTGCAAGCCATTATTTTGGCCCCCACGCGGGAGCTCGGGCAACAGATCGCCGAACAGATGGCCTTGTTCTCCAAAAAAATGCCCGGCATCCGAACGCTCGCAGTGTATGGCGGAGCCAACATCGCGATGCAGATCAAGGCACTCAAAAAGACGCGCCACGTGGTCATCGCCACACCCGGTCGCCTCATCGATCTAGCGAAACGCAAGGCCATCCACTTGGATCGGGTCAGTCATGTCATCTTGGACGAGGCCGATGAGATGCTCAACATGGGCTTCAAGGAAGAACTGGACACCATTCTGTCCTTTACGCCAGAAGAGAAGCAAACGTGGCTGTTTTCGGCCACCATGCCGAGGGAAA
>CAXHAW010000455.1:0-1678 GCA_964014525.1 uncultured bacterium | reverse complement strand
AAATGCTCGTTAAACTTGTCAACGGCCAAGAATCAGGAGACCTGATTCGACTCGACAGAGAAGGCCGCGTCGTCAGCCGAACGACCTACAGCACGGGGCACATTGTCGAACGTTCCCACTGACACACAACATCCTGCTTGATGCCGATTGGCCGTCGATACCGGCCACACTTGACCAAGAAGACCGGTTCCCCATTTTGGTGTGGACCGGTCTTTGCTTTCCGATATTTGTAATCTGAAGGCCATAGGCTTTCCGAAACCGCCCCCACATGGACGCCCAACACCCCAACGAATCCAGCGTTAGTCCTTTTGCTCAGGACCTGCACATTGGAAATTCGCTCAGCCGAAAAAAGGAACGGTTCATTGCAATCAACCCCCCCTACGTGGGCATGTATGTCTGTGGCCCCACGGTCTATTCCAACGTTCACTTGGGCAACGTCCGAACCTTTCTAACGTTCGATGTTGTGTTTCGCTACCTCGTCCACCTCGGCTACAAGGTTCGCTATGTCCGGAACATCACGGATGTCGGACATCTGACAGGGGACTCCGATGATGGAGAAGACAAGATTGGAAAGAAAGCCCGGCTGGAAAACATCGAACCCATGGAGGTCGTGCAACGCTACACGAATGACTTTCACGATGTCATGCGGATGTTCCACATCCTTCCCCCTTCCATCGAGCCCACGGCAACGGGGCACATTGTGGAACAAATCGAAATGATCTCTTCCATCGTAGACAATGGCTTTGCATACGAGTCCAATGGCAGTGTCTACTTCAACGTTAGAAAATATGCGGACGAGCATGAATACGGCGCCCTGAGTGGACGGCGAATCGATGAGCTACAAAACCAGACGAGAACCCTCGACGGCCAGGACGAAAAGCAAGACCCGCTCGACTTTGCCCTGTGGAAAAAGGCAAATGACAGCCACCTCATGCGCTGGCCCTCCCCTTGGAGCGTTGGCTTTCCTGGCTGGCACCTTGAATGCTCGGTGATGAGCACGAAATACCTCGGCAAAACCTTTGACATTCACGGCGGAGGCATGGACCTGAAATTCCCCCACCACGAATGCGAAATCGCCCAAAATGTGGGGGCACACGGAGAGAAGAATCCCGTGAACTTTTGGATTCACGGCAACATGCTGACGGTAAACGGCCGGAAAATGTCCAAGTCGGAAGGCAACGGATTTACGCCGGATGAACTCATCACGGGCAACCACAAGCTGCTCGAGAAAGGGTACTCAGCGATGACGGTGCGATTCTTTATGCTACAAGGCCACTATGCGGGAACCCTAGACTTCTCCAATGCCGCCCTTCAGGCTGCTGAAAAGGGACTGGAGCGACTCATGTCCGCTTGGGGCCTGCTGGCTGACCTTGTGCCCGTTGAAGTCCAAGATGGCGTGGAAGGTGCTCCGGATCTTGACGCACTTCGGGCCCGCGCTTATGCGGCCATGAACGACGACTTCAATACGCCCATGCTCATCGCTGTGTTGTATGATGCCGTGAAGGTGGTGAACTCGGTTGCTTCGGGCAGAATGGCCCTGTCCGCGGAGGGGGTAGCGCAACTGCGTTCGCTTTTTGATGTGTTCGCGGAAGACATTCTCGGACTCCAGCCAGAGTCTGTTTCTGGACAAGGGACCGACCGGACGGATGGCTTGGTGGAGGTCCTGTGCGCACTTCGC
>CAXHAW010000454.1:0-1680 GCA_964014525.1 uncultured bacterium | reverse complement strand
TACACAGGTAGGATCGTCGGCAGCGTCAGATGTGTATAAGAGACAGATTCAGGTACATCTCGTAGGTCGAGGGATCCTGCTTGTAGAGGTTGTCAAGGTAGAGTCGGGCCTGCTCAAAGGCGCCGGTGTTGTAGTAATAGGCGGCCAATTCCAAATCTCCTTGCCCTTGGACATGGAGGGAGAATGCCATGGTGCCGAGCATCATAGCGGCACAGCGAAGGATGGCTTGTGCCTGCATTACAGTGGGGGTTCTGGAGATGACGTCAGGGCAATGGACGCGGAGTCGGCCTTTTGGATGACCTCGTCTAGGTTGCGCAAACCGCGTTCTAGGAAATCGAGTGCGATGTCCATTTCCTCGAGCAAATGGCTGGAAATGCGCAATTCGTCTTCGGTTGCCTTTCGGAAGTAAGTGGTGTCGATGGGGGCCCCCAACGCGTCAACTTTGGCGCCGTCTACAATGGCTTCTACGAGGTTTCCTATTTGTCGTCGTGTGCGGTCGATTTCTTGGGAAATTCTTCGATGGCGACCGGGTTGCCTTTTGAGCATTCGCCTGCGTTCATCAAGTAACGAGAACGGCTTGCCTTGTTTGAGGTTCACAATGAAACCCTGCATCCGAGCCTCCACGACTGCCATGGCGCTGTCTACACGGCCAAGAGCGGGTGTTGCTTTATCGTGCGGCGCCAAAGCGTAGCGGGCTGCCGCACTGTCCACTTGAAGCAGGGCGTTTTGTAGGTCTTCGAGATGTCGGGTGCCGGGCTTTGGGCCGCACGCGATCAAGAAAAAGCAGGGGATGCAGAGCCAGATTCTCATGCGATGCGGTCGAAACGGGTATAGGGTTGTAGCGCAGCTGGAATGTGGATGCCGCTCTCGGTCTGGTGGTTTTCGAGCAGGGCGGCGACAATGCGCGGTAGGGCCAGGGCACTGCCGTTGAGTGTGTGTAACAGTTGGGGCTTGCCTTCCGCGTTGCGGAACCGGCATTGCAGGCGGTTCGCTTGGTAGGTTTCGAAGTTGGACACACTGGAGACCTCCAACCAACGCTGCTGGGCAGCAGACCAGACTTCGAGGTCATAGGTCAGTGCGGAGGTGAACCCCAGGTCTCCGCCGCAGAGGCGAAGGGTGCGGAAGGGAAGCTCGAGCTCCCGCAGGAGGCCTCGGACATGTTCCACCATGCCATCAAGGGCAGCATAGCTGTTTTCCGGTTTTTCAAGGCGGACGATTTCCACCTTGTCGAATTGGTGCAAACGATTCAGCCCTCGGACGTCTTTTCCATAAGAACCGGCCTCTCTTCGGAAGCAGGGCGTGTATCCGCAGAGTTGAACGGGCAGATCTTCCGATTTGAGCAGGTCACTTCGAAACAGGTTGGTCAATGGAACCTCTGCAGTGGGAATCAGGTAGAGGTCGTCTTCGGTGCAGTGGTACATCTGTCCCTCTTTGTCGGGAAGCTGTCCAGTTCCTCTTCCCGAATCGGGATTGACCAGGTGCGGCGGGATGAACTCTTCGTAGCCGGCGGCGTCCGCTCTGTCGAGGAAGAATTGGATTAATGCGCGTTGGAGCTTGGCTCCTTTGCCGCGGTAGACCGGAAACCCGGCGCCGGTAATTTTCACACCAGCTTCGAAATCGATCAGCTGGTATTGGTCTGCCAGTTCCCAGTGGGGCTTGGCGTCGCCGTGCAGGTTCGGC
>CAXHAW010000453.1:0-1692 GCA_964014525.1 uncultured bacterium | reverse complement strand
AGGTAGGATCGTCGGCAGCGTCAGATGTGTATAAGAGACAGGCACAGCAGTCTGTGACCATCGTGGACACTGAAGCCCCCGTTTTGGAGATGGTCCCAGCGGACACGATGATTGCTTGCGGAGCTGACCTTCCGGTGGGCATGCCGTCAGCAATGGATGCCTGTGGTGCCATGGACAGCCTCTGGTCCACGTTGGACACGCTCGCTGTCGAAGGTCTCGACCCTTGTCCAGTCGTGGCGCGCTATCGACGCAACTTCTATGGAATCGACCTGTGTGGAAACGAAAGCGCTGCCTTCCAAATCGTGGAGGTCATCGACACGGTGGCGCCCGCCTTCGGGAATGTGCCCTCAGACACGGTCATTGCCTGCGGATTGGAATTGCCGGACCACGATTTGACAGTCTCAGACAATTGCACGGAAGCCATCCTCCAAACGCAAATCGACACTCTTTTTTACGAATGTCCCGGCGCATTCACATTGATCCGCTCCTTCATTGCAACGGATGGATGTGGCAATGTCCAGCAGCAGCAACAGACCATCGAGGTCATGGACACAGTCCCACCCGTGACAAACACGTTGCCTGAAGTGACCGTGGCTTGCGACGGTGCGCTTCCATTAGCACTTCCGGTGGCCAATGATGGCTGCAGCAACCCGGTGTTGGTCGAACTCTTCAGTGTGGACAGTGTGATGGGCGATTGCCCTCAAGCCTGGGAGGTAACCCGAACCTTCCTCGCTACGGACGCCTGCGGCAATACATCCCTTTCGACCCAATTGATTCATGTGGTGGACACGGTGGCTCCCGTGCTCGTTCTTGGACTCGACTCCTTGACCTTGGAATGTGGCGCCCCGCTCCCAATGAACCTCCCGACCTATGCGGATGCCTGTGACATCATGGTCAACACAGTGGAGCTGATGCCAGACACGCTTCTCGGAGCCTGCCCTGGGGAATACACAGTGACCCGTCAATTCGACGCCACGGATGCCTGTGGAAACGCAAGCTCGACCAGTCAAGTTGTTTCCTTCCTAGATACCGCAGCCCCAGAATTCGACAATGTGCCTGGTCCGGTTGCAATTGAATGCGACCAAGACCTTCCTTCGGATCTGCCCACCGCATTCGATGACTGCAGCGGCCCCGTGATGGTCGAACTCCTGTCCGTGGACAGCATCCAAGGCGATTGTCCTCAGTCCTTCGAGGTCACACGAACCTTTCGGGCCACCGACGCCTGTGGGAATCAAAGTGAGGCGACCCAACTCGTGACCATTGTGGACACGGCTGCTCCAGAAATTGAAGCGGAGACCGTTCCTGAAGACGCCTTCTTTTCCTGCGCCGAAGACCACCCGACTTGCAATGACTTTAATGTCCTCGCCTTTGACCAATGTGGGACGACCGAAGTGAATTGTGCAGTGGACACCCTCTTGACTGATTGTCCCGCAACGTTTACGCTGGAGATGACCTTCACTGCCACGGACGGATGTGAAAATGGCACTTCGGTCACGGTCTACTTCGATGTGGCTGACACGACGGCACCCGCCTTGGACATGGACCTTGTCCCGACCAACGACACCATCCAGTGCGGATTGGATCCAGACTTGCTCGAAAGCAGCGACTTCTCCGTTGAGGATGATTGCAGCGAATGGACCTTTGATGCCTGTCTCTTATACACATCTGACGCTGCCGACGATCCTACCTGTG
>CAXHAW010000452.1:0-1705 GCA_964014525.1 uncultured bacterium | reverse complement strand
TGCCGCTTCCAGCTGTGAGTAGACGCAGGGGGTGGGTATTTCACAAGGTCCCAGCAGGCCGAAGTGGCAGTGGGCAATGGGAGCCGCTGCTGCGCTTCTGTTGATCGCGCTCGTTGTTTCTTTCTTCTATCCAGAAAGGAAAACGGAGCACATTGCGCGTATTGCTGATTTGCATGGCGCGGTCACTTGGATCGCTGATGGCGGACAGGCTGAAGGCCGTCTTGAAATTGGAAATGAGTTAACGGGAGGGACCCTCGAAGTGTCCTCTCTGGACTCTTGGGCTGAACTTGTTTTTGAAGACGGTTCCAGCGTCTGGGTCTCGGGCCCGGCGGTCGTCACGATTTCAGATGGAGGCGCTGGAAAGATGATTCGTCTTCGTGAGGGTGATTTATCTCTGGATGTTTCACCTCAACCGGAGGGCAAGCCCATGCGGGTTATTACGCCTTCAGCTGAAGCTGTTGTCTTGGGAACGCAGTTTAACGTTTCCGCAAGTCCATTATCGACCAGTTTGACGGTGAATGAAGGGAACGTCCAGGTGACCCGGCTTGCTGATGGGAGTGTGCAGGAAGTGAAAGCGGATCATCGGGTGATCGCTGCTCTGGAACATGAGAGTCCTTTTCAGGCGAGCCCCCGGGGCGATTCGGTGCGGATCTGGAAAAGTGAATTCCCGCGTGATGTGCGACAGGGAAGCTTGGGCTCCGGAGCGGAGGGCCGTCCAAACGAATTGCACGCCGAGGCCCATCTCTTCCGGGGGGATCATGGTGAGACGATTGATCCTGTTTTGCTCTACACTGCGGTGGTAGGGCCTCGTGGTCGTAAAATGCAGCCAGTCCTCCTTTCGAAGGGGGCACGATTCCGAATCAGGGGACACCTTGATCAACCTTATCAGGTCGACTTCGGATTTGGAACCCATCATGCCCGGGGTGGTCTCTCGGGAAAATTTTCGGTCAAGCGCAAGCTCAAGCCGGATCAGGATGGATGGTTTGACGTCGAACTGGCGTTGGAAGATTTTGTGAGGATGAGGAGCCGTTTTGTTGAGTCTCCGGCTGGGCATGAACTCGTCTGGCTTTGGGTGCAAACCCACCGGAAGGACGTTGGTTTGAGCCTTTCGAGTGTGGACCTCTTGTCACCGGACTCGAAATAGGATGAAACGATTTTTTTCCAAGCATAGCATTTGGGCGTTGGTCACCGTCATCACCTTTGTCTTTGGCAAGCAGTGGTCGCGATCATCAAGGGCTAAAGATGTTTCTGACGAAGGAGGAGTGGGTCAAACCGGCATTGAATACCGTGGCGCACTCGGGAGATCTTCTTCGGTGTCTGGAAGAACTGCGAGTTCGACATCCGTTCGTGACTCTCGGAAGGCGAAGGAAGGGGCTGACAAACCAAGGAGAGACAAGCAATTATCTGAAGATGAGATTGATTTGTTGGTTACAGATTCAATCAAATCTAGCAGTCCGATCGAACGTCGCCAAGCCATGGATCAGATCCTTCAAAAAATGAGGAATTCAGAAATGTCTTTCGAGGATGCGCTGGCAATTGGAGAGGCATTAAAGGAGCAGGGAGCAAATGATGAATGGGAACTTCTCGGCTATGCGATGGGGGTGTATCAATCTGATGAAGCCATTGCCCATCTCGGCAAAATTCCAGCTGAGGAGAGAGTTGGATTTATCGAAAATATCATTCCAGGACTGGCGAGTGAGAATGC
>CAXHAW010000451.1:0-1720 GCA_964014525.1 uncultured bacterium | reverse complement strand
TCTTCTTGTCCTTCATTTCCTGCTGCTCCTTGCGCAAGGCTTCAATCTGCGCTCCCAGAGGGTCCTTCGGAAGGATGTTGTTCATTGACTGGGCGACTTCAGAGATGACGTTCCCCGCGGTGCTGGAGGCAGCGCTGGCAGGCATGCTGGGAGCAAAGGACGCGCCTGTGGCACCCTCATCGGTGCGCTTGGCGCCTTCTTCGACGCCGGACATGGCTCGCGCCAGGACGATGCGGGTGTCGACCCAATGGTTCTGTCTTGGGCCAGAAAAAGGCGAGACCAGAATTGCCCCAGAGGCCAAAACCTGGGCCACGAATCGCGCCCACTTTCTGGGCACTACTGTTAAAGGACAACAAGGAAATGGTCCTGTTTTGGCGCCCGGAATCTGGGCACCATTTTGCCCCAGAACTCTGGTCTCGGGTTCCCCTTTTGGGGGAGTGGGAGTGCCAAATTTGGCGCCCTCGTCTCCAAGTTTCCAGGGGCAACCTGTCCCCCTGTTTGAAGCGGCCCTGCCTCACCCCACACCGACGGCCCTCCGTCACCTTCCAGCGAAGTGCCTGTGCGTGTGTGGGTGTGTGTGTGTGCGTGTGTGTGTGTGCGCGTTCAACACGAAGACATGGAGTCGAGAATATGCGTGTGCGTATGTCTCGGAAAGGCCAGGGGCTGATGTTCCAAGAAAGGTCCCCAGTATCTCCCTAGAGTTCCAGAAGAGCACTGAGACGACTGAAAGACCCAAGCAGTGAGGGCGAGGGGCGTCAAGATCCCACCGAGAGGCCCTTGCACTGCCGGTGCCAGGCTAGAGCGGGCGAAGGGCTCCGCTGTCTGCGTGTGTGTGTGCATGTGTGCCTCAGCGATCATTTTTCACGTGCCGCAGCGATCAGCCCAAGTTGCCGCTTCATTGAAGCGGCCCCGCAATGCCACCTGTCACGTGCTCAGACGAGGATGCCGTTCCAGCGAAGCGGCCCGCAATTGGCAACGGCGCAGTCGGCGCAGGCGCAGGCAGCCAATTGAGCCTGCTCCGCAAAATCTTCAATAGCTTCGGGTGGAAGATCTGGATCGTGCCCATGGACTCTTTCGGAATCGGGTTGTTCTCCGGACTGTGCTTCACGGGCTTGTACCACGGAGTGTCTGCCTGGGCACTGGAATGCACTTCCTGGAAAGCACCAAAACCTGAGCATCCCCGGACACAGTGAGCTCTGGGAAAGGCCACGGGCTGATGTTCCAAGAAAGGTACGCAATATCTCCCTTGAGTTCAACAAGAGCACTGAGACGACTGAAAGACCCCAGCAGTGCGGGCGAAGGGCTCCGCGATCCTACCCAGAGGCCCTGGCGAATTCTAATTGTTCTACTCAAGATCCCCTTCTTCACAAAACAGAAAAGGGGAAGGCTTCCTGAGATGGATGGAGGAACGCTCCAGCCGCGGAGTCCGTGTACTCAGGGACGAAGATTCGCCGCTTGTAGATCGCCAACTGCTTCTTGCGCGTGTGCTTCATGCGCTCCGTTGTCTGCCTGCTCAAGGGATGGTAGCTCGGGTAATCCACCACGATGAGCTCGGCGATGCGGCTGATTGGCGACCAAGCCTGCACGTCGTCCTCCCAAGCAAACCCGTCCGGCCAATTGGCGACGTCCTGCCAATACTGCGGGGGCGGGCGAAGGGCTCCGCCAGCGCGGCCGGCAAGCCTGTTCTTCCCAGTAAAAAACAAGTGGCCGCGCCATACCC
>CAXHAW010000450.1:0-1723 GCA_964014525.1 uncultured bacterium | reverse complement strand
GTGCGGCATCTCGTGAACGGAGGGTATCTTGTAATCGAGAAGATTGGCGTTTTGAAGGTGGCCAGTTCGCCCATAGACCATTTTCTCAGTCAGGACTTGGCCAAGTCCCATGTGGCAAGAACCGATGATTTGACCTTTCACGGCCAAAGGATTCAGAGCTTTTCCACAATCGTGGGCTGCCCAGACATTGGTGCATGAAATCAAGCCAGTTTCGATATCAACGTCCACTTCGGCGACATAAGCGGAGAAAGAGTAAGCAGGTGCCAACCCCGCAGCGGCCCCTTTGTGGACTCCACCCATCGGCGGAGAACGGTAAGCGCCTCGTGCGATAAGCGCACCCGTGTCGGCCTGGGCCTTGTGGAGAGCTTGGAGGTACGAGACCCCCACGGCAGGGTCGTGTTTGTAGTAGATTCGTCGGTCGTTGAGGACCAAGACGTTCGGGTGGTAACCAAGCATCTCCCAAGCCGCTTTCAACAACTGATCACGAATACCGATAGCGGCGCGAATGGCGGCGTTTGCATTCATGAAGGTCACACGGCTCGAATAGGAACCGAGGTCCACCGGACTGGTGTCGCTCTCGTGACTACGAACGTGGATCATTTCAATGGGTAGAGCAAGGACTTCGGCCACCACTTGTGCCACGGCCGTAGTGGACCCTTGCCCGATGTCGGCTGCCCCGGTGTGCACGGTAACACCTCCGTCCATGTCAACCTGAATGTGGACGGTTGCGTGTGGGAAATTCTTCGGGTCCCAGTGAATGGGAAGTCCTGAACCTGAGATGAAGAAACCGCAGCCGATGCCGATGCCCTTGCCCAAGGGGAGTTGGCGGAACTTGCTGTCCCAGGACGAACCTTCACGCACACGCTCAAGCGCTTCTCGCATGCCATTGGAGGTGATGCGGAAACCACTGATGGTTCGGCTGTGAGGAGGCAAGAGGTTGGCCAGACGAAGGTCGATGGGATCAACGTTCATTTGTTCGGCCATTTCATCGAGACCGACCTCAACCGCACAACGCGTGTTGACGGCCCCGTGGCCACGCATCGCACCCGAGGCCGGTTTATTGGTCCAAACGCGAGCGCCGGTGTAGTGGAAGGAGCCCAGTTCGTAGGGAGCGGTGGCGAGAACACCGTTGTAGTATGAAGTGACGTGCCCAAACGAGGCAAAACCGCCTCCGTCGATGAGCGCGTCGATGTCAAAGCCAGAAATTCGGCCTTCCGTATCGGCGGTCATCTTGACATCGATGTGGCTCGGATGTCGCCCTCGGTTGATCCAGTACACCTCTTCTCGGTCAAACGTGATACGAACGGGTGCGCCTGATTTCCGTGCGAGGATAGCAGCGCACATTTCGTGCGGGAACGGGTCAGACTTTCCACCAAATCCTCCGCCTACAAAGGTTCGAACGACGTTGATTTGGTGCATCGGAACATCAAGCACTGTCGACAGTGCCCGATGCGTGTAGTGGGGGACTTGTTGGGGCGTGTAAAGTTGCAATCGTCCATTTGGGTCCCAATGAGCCACCACAGCATGCGGTTCAGTGAAGCCGTGGTGCACGCCCAGCATGGTCCAGGAACCGTGTGAAGCAGCGTGAGGGGTTTTCACCAAAGACCGGTCTCCGAATTCTTGGAAAACACGCTTTTGCACATTGGTACGCGCAAGGTGGTATTTGCCTCTCCAGTGGATTGGTTCTGTCTCTTATACACATCTGACGCTGCCGACGATCCTA
>CAXHAW010000449.1:0-1742 GCA_964014525.1 uncultured bacterium | reverse complement strand
TGGTCAATTCAGCAGCAAGTCATCACCCCAGCACACGTTCAATGCCCCTGGAACCTATGACATCACATTGAGTGTGACCCGCATCAGCGATGGCTTGATTCGGACCCGGACCATCGAGAATTTGGTGACAATTCACCCGAAACCTGAGGCGGATTTCACATGGGATGTGCCCAATACAGCCAACATGGAGCCCCTTGTTGAATTGCGGGACCGCAGTCGCGATGCTGCTTCGGTAATGTGGGTTTTGGATGGAGCGGAGACGGAGGATGGGGAATCCGTGAGTTTTGTCTTTCCCCGTGTGGGCGAGCATCGGGTTCAATTGGTCGCCAGTTCACCCAATGGATGCCAGTCTGTGGCGGATCACCTGCTTGTCGTCGGTGGGCGTTTTGGATTGGGGGGGTCTGCTCGATTCAGTCCAGATGGCGATGGTCGCTATGACACATTCTTGCCCCGAAAGCTGCTCTCTGAAGAAAGGCCCTTTGTCTTTCGGATAGAGGATCAGACGGGCCACATTGTCTTCGAAACCACCGTTCCCAAAGCTTGGGATGGCTCTTTGCCCAGCGGTGGACCAGCAAAACCGGGCGATCGGTTTGCTTGGACAGCCGTTGTCCAAGGAGATGTCGGACCATCGTACTTTTCAGACGAGGTTGTCGTCGAGTAACCGATCTCTTCATACCGCACACAGAACCGTGAAGGAAAATTGAGGATGCAACGATTCAAACGCAATCGCAGTTCCACATTTGCAGCTTAGCATGAGCATGAACCAGAACTTGATTCGCGCCGTCTTGATTTTGGCGATTGGCTTTGGCTTTTCGTCTGAGTCCCTCGCTCAATTCTTCATCATGGGGAATGAGACCGTGGAGACCTGTGTTGGCACCTTTGTCGATGCGGGTAACTCAGATGATGGCACCGGCAACCCCTATCCAGACGAAAATTTCACCTACACGATTTGTCCGGACAATCCGGGGGATGCTGTGTCTGTGAGTTTTGTGGCCTTTGGATTGCAAACCAACCCCAACGGCAACAACAGTGATTACCTGTATATCTACGATGGCCCGGATGCCGGTTCTCCTTCGATGGGAAGCTACACAGGAGGAGCCCTTCAAGGACTTCCTGTCACGGCGACGGTGAACAACCCAACAGGGTGTCTGACTTTCGTTTTTCAGGACAACGGCCCCGCCAACACACTGTCACCTGGATGGGAAGCCAACATTTTGTGCACCACACCATGTGCCACACCAACTTCGGCGAGCAGCATCGTCGATCCCGCGCTGCCCAACCCGGACTCGCTGTCCATTGGCGTTTGTTTGAATGAACCCATCACGTTTGGTGATGCCGGATCATTTGCTGAGCCTGGCTTCAGTCTCGACAGTTGGATTTGGAACTTTGATGACGGGTCGATTGACACCTTGAATTCTGCGGCCAACGTGTCCCACAGCTTCGACGAGCCCGGTGAGTATGTGGTGAACCTGGCGGTGCTGGACAACAATGGCTGTGTTTCGCTCAACCTTCAGCCTTTGCAGGTTTTGGTGAGCACGATTCCCTTGTTCAACAGTGTGCAGAGCACGCCGGTTTGTGCAGGCAGTCCCGCTTTTGTGGATGGGAATCCAGTACAAAGTATCACATGGACGGCGTTGCCTCCCCAAGTGGTGGCTGGTGAAACGTACCTCGCCGATGGGGCGGGATTCAGCTACAGCAGTGAACTCAATTTCGACTTCTTTGAAGACGGCGCAACCTTAGAG
>CAXHAW010000448.1:0-1742 GCA_964014525.1 uncultured bacterium | reverse complement strand
AGATTCCGTGAAGTCTCGTGGGCTCGGAGATGTGTATAAGAGACAGGCCTCATTTAGCGCTTGAAGGAGCGCATTTTCAATTCAGTTCAATCAATCAACTTGACCAAATCAATCAAATGTCCTGCGGCGGTTCTGACACATCCGGCAAGCCAAACAATTGAGCACTCTCGCCCCCATCCAGTGTTCCCACATCCCGAAGCTTTCTCTCCATCACATTGGTTCGGGTGCTCCTCAACTTCTCCAGTTCGCCTTTCGCCTTGCCCAATCGGTCATCCACCTTCTCGAGCTGCTCACTGAATTTGCCGAACTCCGTCTTCACGGCCTCAAGGATTTTCCAAACCTCACTGCTTCTCTTGGTCACCGCGAGGGTGCGGAATCCCATTTGAAGGCTGTTCAACAACGCCGACATGGTGGTGGGGCCCGTTATCGTGATGCGGTACTTCCGCTGCAACGTTTCAAAAACACCAGGGTGGCGCAACACCTCTGCATACAGGCTCTCCACCGGCAAAAACATGATTCCAAAGTCCGTGGTATAGGGCACTTCGACATATTTCTCGCTGATGTCCTTTGCAAAGGACTCGATGGTCCTCGCCAACGATTTCTCTGCCGCCTGAATTGCCGAAATGTCACCTGACTCCCGGGCATCCAAGAGGTCCTCGTATCCCTTCAAAGGGAACTTGCTGTCAATCGGCAGCCAGATCGATTCGTTGTCCGAAGGGCCTGGCATCCGTACGGCAAATTCCACGCGTTCCGCCGTGCCCGGCCGGGTGGCGATGTTCTCCTCGTACTGCTCTTTGGGCAGCAACTGCTCGAGGATATTGCCCAGCTGATACTCACCCAAAATCCCCTTGGTCTTCACATTGGTCAGGACCCGCTTGAGGTCCCCCACTCCACTCGCCAACGTCTGCATCTCTCCGAGCCCCTTGTGCACCTGTTCAAGGCGATCACTGACTTGCTTGAACGACTCCCCAAGCCGCTTCTCCAATGTAGTCTGGAGTTTCTCATCCACGGTCTTGCGCATCTCGTCAAGCCGCTTTCCATTGTCCTCCCGCATCTCCTTCAGCTGCTTGTCCACCGTGCTGCGGACATCCTTTACCGAATCGAGGGACTTTTTGCCCTGATCATCGAGCTGCTTGATCAAGTCACCAAACTGCTGACGCAAGAGCTCCTTTTGGGCCTTGGCTATCTCATCGGACTGCTCCCGAAACACCCCAAGGGTCGCGGCCAGTTCCTCGCGCAGTGACTTGCTCTGGCCCCCCATTTCTTTTCGGTTGGTGGCGAACTCTTCGCGGAGGAGTGACTCGAGACGTTCCACCTTCCGCCCGAGATCTTCCAATCCACCCGCGTCGGCTCCAGAGGGTCCGGACTTGCGCAAGGCGAGGAAACAGGCCAGGGCAGAAAAGAGGGCAGCCAATCCGGCAAGCAGGGTCAACATGGGTGTGGGGCGTTAGAATCGTGTGCGGAAAGGTCAAGTTAGGCTCCGGCCGTGCAGCAAGGAACCCCTTGAACAGACGAATTTCAAACAGGAAACCGACCCGAACACAGTTTCAATGCTGATGAACAAAGTGCTCCCTATCGAACCGCAGACGTCTGCCATATACCCCACCCTCCGCGCGTTTCCCCGCAGAAATCACCATCGTCACCACCGCCTGGTTCGGCAAACCCAAAATGCGCTTGACCCGGGCACTGTCCATCCCCTCCATGGGGCAAGAGTCAAACCCATGCGCCCGCATGGCCAGCAT
>CAXHAW010000447.1:0-1746 GCA_964014525.1 uncultured bacterium | reverse complement strand
GGACTGCCATTGCCCTGAAGAACGTCGAGAACTTCGCCTTCCTCATGCGCGAATGAGACCGGACTGCCGATGCGCAACCTCTGGCTCCTCCTCCAACGCAACGCCTTTCTCCTGACCTTCCTTTCCCTGCTGGCAGTGTCCTTTGGGGTGCTGGTCCGGCACGATGGAAGTGCCCAATCCAGCTGGTTTCGGACCACCGGGAGCATTGCGGCAGGCGTTGAAGAACAACAACGCCAATGGCGCGACTACCTCGAACTTGCCGAAAAGAACACCGCGTTGGCGGAGCAAAATGCAGCCCTCCGGGCCCGCCTGCTCTCGATGGAGCGCCAAGGTGAATGGTCCCTGGACACCACCCATGGCTGGCACGTGATGATCGGCCGCCTCATCAAGGGCCCCGACGGGCACCCCCGCTCCATGGCACTCGGCACACCTGGATCAGCAGGGGGAATGACTGTGGGTATGGGGGTATTGTCCGGAGGCGTGGCCATCGGAACCGTCATCGATGTCGGCGATCAATACGTCCGCATTCTGCCCATGCTGAATACGGCAGGAACATGGAGTGCTCGAATCGGCCGCGCAGGTCCAGTCGTGCCGCTGATTTGGGATGGTGCAGATGCAGACCGTTTGTCCCTGTCCGACGTGCCGAGACACACCCGCGCTAAGGAAGGAGACACGGTCTTCACCTCTGGATTCGACCTCGTGTTTCCGGACGGCTTGCCCATTGGCACCGTCAAGTCAAGCCAAATGACCAGCGGGTCTGATTTCAAAAATGTTTACGTCTCCCCTCTGGTCGACGTGCGGTCCGTCCAGCACCTTGACTACATCCGAAACCGGTCCGACAGCATGCGCACCGTTCTCGCCCAACCCCTGCCACAGCCATGAATGTGATTCGGCTCTTGGTGATGGTGGTCCTGCAGGCTGCGCTGCTTGAATCGGTTGCCCCATTCGGAGAATGGACACGCCCGCAATGGGCCTTGTGGGCGGTCTTCATGCTCCCTCCAAAGTCAGACCCGTTTGCAAAGCTGGGCTTTGGATTTCTTCTCGGACTGGGGCTGGACATCATCCTCGGGACCTATGGCCATTACATGGTCGCGGGAACGGTACTCGGGGGTGCATTGCCTGCCCTCCACCGACTGTTGGCGCCAAGAGAGGGCTACGAAGTCACCCAGAAACCCACACTCCAAGACTTGGGCCTGCAATGGGTCACTGTCCTCAGCTTTCTGGGCGCAACCCTTTTCCATCTGACCCTCATGGTGGTGGACACCTGGCATGCCCGCCTCATTCCATCCGCATTGCTGCCCGCGCTGACCAGCGCCTTGTGGACAACGTGCTGTTGTCTGCTTCTCCACTTGCTGGTGGTGCCACCCGACAGGAAAATCAAAGCCTGATGGACAACCGGTTCAAAACGGTCGCGGTCCTGGTGGTGTTCTTTGTCGTGGCGTTCATTCTCCGCCTCGCTGGCTTGCAACTCATCCAAACAGAATGGGCGGACAAAGCGGAGTCGCTGACAAGCAACCGCTACTCCATCCCCCCCAGCCGCGGACTCATCCTCGATCGCCATGGCGAGCTGATGGTCGGCTCCAAGGCCACGCATGATCTGACGGTCACCCCCCGCCTGCTGCCAAAGCCCATCGAGGAGTGGCTTCCAGAGGCCGCCCTTTGGTCGGGACTGTCGGAAGAAAAACTGAAGGAGGCTTTGGATCGAGCCCGTCGTTATAGCACCCACAAGGCCTCATCCTGTCTCTT
>CAXHAW010000446.1:0-1760 GCA_964014525.1 uncultured bacterium | reverse complement strand
ATTGCATGGGCTCAATGTACCAAGTCGGAACCCGTACTTCATTCAGGCTCCGAAGAAGTCGCTACCTTGACAGTGGTCAATTCAACACATTTGATTCGCTGTTTCTTTCTGTTTGCTTTTTTGTCCCTGTTTTCGATGGTGTTTGGACAGGGGGTGACGTTTCATGCAGACGTGGCGCCGATCATCTTCAACGAATGCACCTCCTGTCATCGGGAAGGTCAAATTGGCCTGATGCCGTTCACAAACTATGAGGAGGTTGCGGCCTATGGGGAGTTCATTGAATATGTGACGGCCACTGGGTACATGCCGCCTTGGACACCCGATTCTGAGTACGCTCATTTTGTAGGGGAAAAGGTGCTGACCGATGAGGAGATCATGATGCTGAGCGCGTGGGTTGATAGCGGCAAGGCAGAAGGCGATCCGGCAGACAATCCAGGCTTGCCCACCTTCCCCGACGGCAGCCAAATCGGCATCCCGGATCACGTGTTGACCATGTCCCAGGCATACGTGCATGGTGGCGACATGACAGACCAATATCAGGTGTTCGTGTTGCCCACAGACTTCGTTGGGAATGCCTCGATCCGGGCACTAGAAGTCATGCCGGGTAACCACGCTATTGCGCACCATGCCATTCTCGGTCTGGACAATTCTGGAACGGCAGCCCTCATGGACATCGCCGATCCTGACCCGGGCTATGAAGGGTTTGGCGGTTTTGGCTTCAATGCGCTCAGTTCATTTTTTGGCGCTTGGGTCCCGGGGGCACTTCCGGTGAGCTACCCCCCGGGCATTGGCCGGACGATTCCAGCTGGTGCGGACCTCTTGGTTCAGATGCATTATGGACCTTCTGCAATCGAGGAGTCTGATTTGACGGAGGTGAATGTCTTTTTGTCCGATGTTCCCATTGAGCGCGAAGTTCAGACGGCCATTATGGGACCACAGCATCTTGATGCCCCTTTTGTTTTGCCGCCTGACATGGTGTCCTCATTTCATGGAACGCTCCCGGTGACCGCCGATGTCAGCTTGCTCAACATCGCGCCCCATTGCCACCTAATTGGCTCCTCCTGGTTGGTCTATGCGACCTCCCCGGACAACCAAGACACCATCCCCTTAATTTCGGTTCCAGAATGGGACTTCAATTGGCAGGGCTATTTCACGTTCCCATACCTAAAGAAGATTCCGCAAGGCTATACGCTTCATGGCGAGGCGACCTATGACAATACCGAATCGAACCCTGCCAACCCCAATGACCCACCCGACTGGGTTGGGTATGGTGAGGGCACAACGGACGAGATGTTTTTTGTGTTCATTGACTTGGTCTTGTACCAGGCTGGTGACGAATCGATTCCGTTGGGGCCAACAGCCCCCTGTCCTGCTGATCTGACGGGCGATCTTGTTGTCGGGGTGTCCGATGTTCTTCTTCTCCTGGGTGATTTCGGGTGTTTGTCGGGATGTTCAATCGACTTGGATGGCGATGATGCCGTCACCGTTTCAGACGTCCTCTTTGTTTTGGGTCAATATGGAACCCCATGCAGCTAAAAGGTTTGAACCCCATATGGCGGGTTGTTCTGTTCCTCGCTCCGCTCTGTCCAATTTGTCAGAACATGAGCCATGAAATGAGGCTCCTTGAGACGGAGTTTGACGGCGAGCCCATTGAGTTTGTGGGGGTCTTTCCCAACCCGTCAACCCGGCCGGATCAAATTGCTGAGTTTGGAGAGAAGTATGGCCTGAGGATGGCATTGATTTCAGACACGGTGGGCTGG
>CAXHAW010000445.1:0-1761 GCA_964014525.1 uncultured bacterium | reverse complement strand
TGGCCGAAGTGCTCCGAATGCAGGGTCATGGAGCCATCGGAGGTGGGCTGTGGCGTTCGTTTTTCCCCAATTGGGTTGGACATATCGGCGCAAGGTAATCCCGACCGGAATGCATGTGGTTCTAGCGTCGTCACTCAATACTTTCGCGACATGTTGAGCCCTTTTCGATTTGCACCTTGCCTCCTTCTTGTCTTCGCAGGTTGCGCAGGTGCCCCTTCTGATTCAATGTCCGACAACGACAACATCCCCCGTGACGTTTGGGCACCCTTGGCCCGCTATGTGGATGCCCGTGAAGCGGAGTTCGACGCCATTCCTTCTGACCGTCAGGAGGAATTGAAGGCCCTCGGTGAATTCGTTCGCACGGCCCGTGACACCGGTGAGGCAAAGCTGATTTTTATCTGTACCCACAACAGCCGGAGAAGCCATTTTGGTCAGATTTGGGCCCAAGTGGCTGCACACCATTATGGCATGGACTCCTTGGTGAACACGTACAGCGGGGGCACGGAGTCGACCGCCCTCAACGCGCGCGCTGTAGGGGCCTTGCGCCGAGCAGGATTAGACATCCATCCCGCTGTCTTGAGTGAGAATCCGCAGTATGCGGTCCATTACGCCGATGACAGGGACCCCATGGTGTGTTTTTCGAAGAAATACGGCGATGCAGAGCACAACCCCACCTCAGCGTTTGCGGCAGTGATGACCTGCTCCGATGCAGACAAGGGGTGTCCGATTGTGTATGGCGCCGTTGCTAGGTTCAGCACGCCCTTCATCGACCCGAAGGTGAGCGATGGTACCCCTGAGGAGGTCGCGACTTACGACGAACGCTGTGCCCAGATTGCCAGGGAGATGTTGTTTGCCATGAACCACGCAAGGGACTGACGTCACCGGGGCCAGAACAGGGTCAGCCGATCTGTCCGATGCGGTGCATCACGCAATCGTCGATGCGCCGGTAGAGTTGGGCCGGACTGTAGGTGCGCCACCCCATTTCTTGAAGCTCACCGCCCAGGACAAAGTATTGGTCGAGATCGGCTGTGACCAGCTCGTCCACGACGTGCTGGCGGAAGTTGAGCAAGGCAATCCATCCGTCCCCATCTGTGATTTCGTCAAACCACTCCTCATAGTAGCAGTCGTCACTAGAGTGGAAGTTGAGCACATTCTCTCCGATCAAAATAAAGCGCTCGATGCCTTCATTCATGAGCGGCTCTGCCACGTTGCGCTTGAGGGTCATCACGTCGTTAAACAAAATGTCGTTCCACTCTCCAATTAACTCGAGAATGGCAAAGCGCTCCTCATAGTCGACAAACAGAATCTTCACGAAAAGCGTCGTGCTTCCCATGTTGTCCCACTGGGGGTGGATGAAGTGGTTGTAGATGCGCTCCGTGTACTGCATCTCGCTGTACACACGATCGTGGAAGGGTGACTTGTCGTCTTCGCTGGCGATGTAAAAGTTGCGCCAATTGTAAAAGGGCTCGATGTCTTGCATGGACCAATTCAGTCTGCGCGCCCAAAGCTATCAATCGCCTTTCGCACCGAGCCGAATTGGGTCAGGAGCTGCTGGGCAAGGTCCATGGGGATATCCAACGATTCGGAGACCATTCTGGCGCCCCGCTGCACCAATTTTTCGTTGGCCAGTTGCATGTCGACCATGCGGTTTCCGAGGACATGCCCGCAGCGAATCATGATGCCGGTGGACAGTTGATTCAGGATGAGTTTCTGTGCCTGTCTCTTATACACATCTCCGAGCCCACGAGACTTCACGGAATC
>CAXHAW010000444.1:0-1762 GCA_964014525.1 uncultured bacterium | reverse complement strand
CAACGAAAGTGAAGGTTTGAGCAACAGGTATGGGTTCACTTATACCAGTGCTTTCGATGAGCAAATAGTCAAACCGTTCTTCTGTTGCGAGCCGTTCTACCTCGACCATCAGGTCTTCTCGAAGCGTACAGCAAATGCATCCATTGCTCATTTCTACGAGTTTTTCCTCTGTCCGAGAGAGAACGTTCTCGCTTTCGATCAGATTGGCATCGACATTGAGCTCACTCATGTCATTGACAATGACTGCTACCTTGAGACCGTCCTTATTGTGTAAGACGTGATTTAGTAGTGTGGTTTTACCCGCTCCGAGAAAACCCGAAAGCACTGTTACTGGCAGTTTTCGCTCCGTATGCTGCATCCGTGCAAAGTTTTCGTGAAAATGATTCTTGGACGAAATTAATGATTTCAGCCCTTGTTGCAACCATGTTGCATTAGTGGCGCGTGCATCATGTGCCGCGTTGCTTATGATGAATGATTCACAGCGCCAAGATTTCCAGGATGCGGTGCTCAGATGGTGACCTTTGGCAAGTAAGGAGCAGAGGGCTTTTGTGTTGACAAGTCCAGGGGGCTCTTCCATGTCAACCTCTTGAAATGCCAGTGATTCTTGGGGGTCTCAAGGGGGTGCGCTTTGCCGCCGGCTCCACAAGCTCAAGGACGGAAACCGGTCACGCACTGTCGGGTGTTTTGAGACTTTTGGAAGCATTGACGTCGCAGGAAGTCGATGTCCCTCAACAATCCGTCCCAAATAACGCGAGAAGAGTCAACAGGTCGCCTACCCCCACGACTCCGTCTTCATTGAGGTCGGCAGGGCAGCCCGTTGTGCAGTTAAATTGTGCGAGCAGAAGCAACATGTCTGCCACCGAAACAGCCAAATCTCCATTGACATCGCCTGGGCAAGGGCAAGGTTCACAGCTGCCATCATCGTAGTTGGCTTCCGGATTGAAATTGCACGCTGCGGAGGCCGTGCAACCCGGTGTGCATTCGCCCAAAATATTGGCGTCCAACCACGCCAATCGGCCGTCAATCCAATCCCGCATGTAATCCAACTCCTCCTCATACGTCTGACCCACAAATGCATTGGGCCAAACGTACTCTCCCAACCTTGGCCAACGTGCATATTCGCGGACCTGCGCTTCCCCTAGCAACGCTGCCAGCGAGTCAACGGTATTGTGGATGCTTTCATTGCTCCAGGCCGCTGAACGGTAATCTTCCCACAAGCAGCGGGTCAAATCAAGGTAGGCTGTGTCTTGCAACATGCGCTCCCACCAAAACGGATTGGTGTTACCGCAATCGGTGTCGACTTCGAAGCCTTCGGTGTTGGCCCCTTCGCAATAATCGACATTGCCCAGGCTCAAATTGTAATCCCACCACGGTCCCATGACGATTTTACCGCCATTGGAATCCTTTTGCTTGTAGAAATACGTGCTCAACCGATAGCCATCAATGTTTTTCGATAATTCATTGATGAGGTAGAGGTCGACAAACGAATTCATATCAACGAAAGGTTTGTAGCCCAGTCCCGGATCTGCAAAGTCCGGTCCTGCAAGCGCATCTTCAAATGCGGTGATGTGCCCTTCGATGTATTCCATCTGGGGAGCGTTGAGCTCGTCTGCCTCGGGTTTGTGAAATTGAATGAAGTTTTCCGCTCCTGCCACCGTTGGGTGCGGAGAATTCCAGCCTCCCTCGAAGTCGCCGGTAAATTTATCCACCTTCAATATGTAACCGCCGGTCAATTCATTTCCCTCAATGTCTTCCGGTAAAA
>CAXHAW010000443.1:0-1763 GCA_964014525.1 uncultured bacterium | reverse complement strand
ACACCGGGGAATCACTCCCTACGATGTTGATGCCCGCCCCGAGCAGCTTTCACTCGCCGGATACGGGAAATACTTCTTCCAATGGCTCTGGGCATTTGTTTGGATGTTTGGTTTGATCACATGGAGCGCCATTGCGGGCAATTATGTGCCCTACAAGGCCAACGGTTTCTTCAGTTTGGGCATGAAACGGATGAAGGTAGACACCTCAGTGGTCGGGACCATGAAAGTCCTTTCAGCCGTGGTGGTCTTTCCAATCTGGTGGATGGTGGCGTCCGCTTTCATCACCTGGTCGCTGTTGAGTGCAAGCAGCCCTTTGAATGAACTCTTGCTCTCCCATTGGCTGTTGCTCGGCATCACCAGACTGCCGGCCATTGGTGTATTTGTCGTGTTCTTGTTTTGGTGGCCAGTGTCGGCTAAACTGCATCTCAAACTCTACGCCCGTCTGCTTCGGGGAAGCCACAATTTACAGCGTTGGAAAATTTGGAAAGACGACACGAAGGACTGGGACCTTTTGGTTGAAGAGCAACGCCTTCTTTCGGCTAAACTTGTCAACATGGGGGCCGATTTGGTTTTGCCAGGCGACCCGGACTGGGAGGACCCTGCTCCCGGCCAAGACGATGTGGCTTCCGTTCGTTTCCGTCAAACCGTTCCCACGCCTTGAGAGGTTGAACCTCGGGTATTTTGCACAAGGGTTTGAATGAAAGAACCGGCGTGGGCTGGCCAAAGGGGGGCGCACATCCATGACCAGAACGTTGGTGTTAACCGTTGACCGAGACAATGACCTTGGTTTGAAAACCTCGATCCGCGGGCCCGTCGTTGGACGCCGTCAAGTGTTGACGGCGGCGCTCAAACTCGGTATTGCCGACCCGGAAGAGAGCGACACAAATGCTATCCTCGGTGCACTCTCGCAACACGATAAGTTGGCCGAAGGGAAGTCTGAGGAAGACGATGTCGAAATCGCCATCCTGACGGGAGACGAGAAGGTTGGTGTTCGTTCAGACCGAGCGATTGCTGCTCAGTTGGATGAGGTCGTTTCTGCGTTCCAACCCGATCAAGCCATTTTGGTGACCGACGGCGCAGAGGATGAAAGTGTCCTCCCCATCATCACTTCACAGGTCCGTATCGACCACGTTGAGAAAGTCATTGTTAAGCAATCAAAAGGCATTGAAGGGACATACTACTACATCGTGAAAGCCCTTGAAGACCCAAAATGGCGCTCAAAAATCATGATTCCATTCGGGGCCGTCTTGGCGATCCTTGGTCTTGGAATCATGCTCCCCAACGAAATTGGAGGCGTCGTGATTGGTGCCTTGCCCCTCGTGTCCGGATTGTACATCTTCAGCAAAGGAGCAGGTATTGAATCCACCGTGAACCGTGTCATTCAAGAAATGCGAGAAAACGCTGACGCAGCGATGTTTTCTTCGCTGTTGTGGACGGCGACGTTGTTCAGCGCCATCTTTGCTGTCGCTGAGGGCTGGCGTGCGTTTGGTGTGGCCGACGGCACAGCCACCTCTCCATCTATTCTTTGGCTGAGCGTGATTCACTCCTCGCTGGCTTGGACGGTCATCGCTTTCCTGACCTCAACGGCAGGTTTCATGTTGCTCCGCCTCAAACGAGGTTCCTTTTCTGGAAGTTTGATTGTGCTGAGCGTCTTTGGTATGGTGGTCTATTCGTTCCTCAACGCCGCTTTGGATATTGCCATCCGCGTCCTTGAGGGCACTTCCTACGAATTCAGCGTGGAAATGATTCTCAACGACTTGGAC
>CAXHAW010000442.1:0-1768 GCA_964014525.1 uncultured bacterium | reverse complement strand
AATCACGGAGATGACCAAACGAACCTTTGAGCGAGATGGAGAAGAGAAATTCCTCTGGTCCGGACAAATTGCCGACCCAACCGGTCGGTGCCGGATCAGCATATGGGATGCTCTCCCGTTCGACGAAAATGAACTCCCTGTCACCGTCCAAGTCAAAGGTGCACGCGTTCGTGCATGGCAAGGTATCCCCGACATCACGGTGGACAGTGCCGACCAACTCACGATGCTTGAAACCCCTCCATGGGACGCTGAGATGGATTTGACAAACCATGCTGTTGACGTCAAGCTGTCTGATGTGGTAGCAGGGCCAAGCCGTGTCGGAATGAAAACTCGAGGCATGCTGGTCAGCGTCCGTGAGGATTCCGGTTTCATCAAGCGATGCACCGATTGCCGAAGGGTCTTGCGAAATGGCGTGTGTTTTGATTGTGGCGAGAATGAAGGGACAGAAGACGTCCGTCTCCGACTGGTCGTCGACGACGACGGTGTGACCGCCGCCGTGTTGGTGAACAAAGATGCCTCCCTCGCCGTGTTGGGGATGGATCAGGAGCAGATGCGTTCCAAAGTAGAAGAATTGGGAGACCTCGGTTTTGTTCAATACGTTCGCGAATTGATGCTCGGTCGTCAAATCAGTGTCTCGGGTCGGAGCATTGTTGATGACCAAGGCGCCATGGTGCTGGCTGACGGGTTTGAACTTGAGGAGCATGATGCCCAGATGAGGGCGAGCGAGTTACGCACGCAATGGGGGTGGGCCTGATGGAGCGCGCACGTATTGCTCGACAACCAGCCCATCTTCTCCTCGCTTCGGAGTTTGGCAGCGCCACCCTTAACGAGAAGGGATCGGGTGAATACGACCCCTCTTTTGTCATCACCAAACTCGGTGCAAAGGTCAATCGAATCGTCGCAGCGGGCCTGCTTGAGCGCCTCGAACTTCGGGAAACAAGCAACGGTTCTTCGTTGTATCAAGGTCAACTCCGTGATCCAACAGGACTGCACTACTTTTCGGTGGGGGAATACAATTCTGAGATGATGCAAGAACTCGCTCATCAATGGACTGAACGTTTGAACGACGGTGAGCCACTGCTGGTGATGATGACCTCGAAAACCCGTTGGTACCAGACCGACGAAGGTGCAGTATACACGTCCCTTCGTCCCGAAGAAGCCTGTGTGGTCAAGCGAGAGGTCTATGCCAATTGGCTGCTTGATGCCTGCCAAGCAACGATGGCGAGGATGAATCAATTCACTGCTTCGTTGGAAGTGGAACCCACCCTCGATGCGTATGCCCGGGCAGGCCTGCCTGTGAGCTTGCTTGCCGCCCGAAACCACTACGGTGAGGTTGACCTTGAACCGTTCAACCTGAACCTCATGCAAGCCTTGGACATCGCCGAAGGTCGAATTGAGGCCGCTACGACGCCGCCTCCCGTCATGACGCTTCCAGATGGAAGCGATGAACCCTCCTCGGGCGATGCCCCAGGCGTTGAGGACTTCCTCACCCAAGCCATCGGTCATTTGGATCAAGGCGAAGGTGTCACCTTTGACACCCTCCTGAAGAACGCTGTTGCCCGCGGTTTTGTTCGAGAAGTTGCGGAGGCGAAATTGGACGACATGCTGGACAGCGGTGTCCTTGAGGAGCCTCGCTTCGGATGGTTCCGACTCGCTCCATCCGAGTGAATCACATCCAACACATTCAAGTCCTTCTCACGCTGTGGGGAGAATAGGGGTAAGTCATGGCAGGAATGGATTTCTTTATTCGGCCCGCATCGGGTACATC
>CAXHAW010000441.1:0-1780 GCA_964014525.1 uncultured bacterium | reverse complement strand
TCCGTGAAGTCTCGTGGGCTCGGAGATGTGTATAAGAGACAGTCACTATGTGGTCGAAGTTCGGGCGGTCAGTGGCCTGGTTTACAGGAGGCTGGTTTTCGTTGCAGTTGGGCCTTAACGGGAGGTTGTCCCGCTGTTTCAAGTCTATCCCAGGGCCCATTCGGACCAAGCGGGCAGGATGAAAAAAGCCCAGACAATGGCCAGTGCTGCGGCAATCAGGTTGCACACGAAACCGATGCGCACCATGTCGGCCATTCGGATTTTTCCGGACCCAAAGACGATGGCATTGGGCGGGGTCGCCATGGGCAACATGAAGGCGCAGCTGCTGACCAAGGTGAGCGGCACGACCGCCTGAAGTACAGGGATTCCCAGTTCCAAGGCGAAGGCGCCTGCGGCAGGCACCGCCACCACGGTGAGCGCGAGGTTGCTCATCAGTTCTGTGGCAAACAGTCCAAAGAGAATGAGGGCGGCGAGCGCGATAACGACAAGGAGCCTCCTGAATTTCCCATGCTGGATAGCATTGTGGCCAATTCATTCAGCACCCCGGCATTTTTCAAGGTATCGGCCAAGGCAAGTCCCCCGCCGAACAGCAGGAGAATGTCCCATGGGAGTTGCTTGCCATCGGACCAGTTCATCAATGGGGGCGAGGGGGCTTTATTGTCGCCGCGGCCTGCCGAAGGGATCAGAAACAAAGAGAGGCCTGCGGCCATGGCGATGGCCGTGTCGTCCAAGGGCAGGCCAGTCAGAGAGACGAGAAGGCGCCGGCCCATCCAGAGCAATGCCAACGTCAAAAAAACCAGGCCAACCCGCCGTTCTGCAGAGGTGACCGTGCCCAGCGCATTCCATTCAGACTCGATGGTGTCCAGGCGCTGGTTTTGGTCTGCGTCGATGCCTTGGCTTTGACCGTCTGTTTGCGCTTTTCGCAAGGTTTGACAAAGGACCATGAAGACGGCCACCACCAACACGCAGGCAAATGGCAAGGCCATGGCCATCCATTCCAAAAAGGGGAGGGTGAGTTCGAACTGCTGCTCCACCAGCCCCGCCATGGCGGTGTTGGGCGGTGTTCCCACCAAGGTTGCTGTGCCTCCGATGTTGGCGGCGTATGCCGTGCCGAGAAGCAAAGCGGTGGTTCCCATGCGGCCCAGTTGTGGCATTTGCGATGCAATCGACAAGGCGATGGGCAGCATCATCAGGGTGGTGGCCGTATTGGACAGCCACATGCTGAGCAGGAAGGTGGCCAGCATGAAGCCACCCAGAATGCGCGGGGGGCTGATGCCCGACCGAAGCAGAATTCCCAGTGCAATTCTGCGGTGGAGGTTCCATTTTTCCATCGCGATGGCCACCAGGAACCCGCCCATAAACAAGAACACGTATTTGGATCCGTAATGTGCACTGACTTGGCCAACCTTGGCTAGACCGAACGTCGGAACCAGCACGAGCGGAAGCAGAGAGGCGACTGCGATGGGCACGCATTCCAGAACCCACCAAAGGATGACCCACACGGCCATGGCACAGGCCGTGGCAATGTGTTCGGGCCACCATCCGCACTGTCCCGTGGCCCAAAGGGCAAAGAAGGACACCGGGCCGGAAGCCAGTCGCCATGTCGAGAAAGCGGGTGGGTTCTGTGAATCGGTCGATGGTGAGGTAAGGCTCATGATGCGCAAGGTATTTACCGCATCATCAAATGTGTTGGGGATTCACCTCAGAGAAGTGGATGAATTCGCAAACTTCTAATGCTGTCTCTTATACACATCTGACGCTGCCGACGATCCTACCTGTG
>CAXHAW010000440.1:0-1781 GCA_964014525.1 uncultured bacterium | reverse complement strand
ATCATGACCAGAAAACCGATGGCCGCCATGGCAAATCCTGCCCGCCGAAGGCGCCTGCCTTCGTTCGTCGCTTTTGAACCGAGGGCGTAACCGGCAAAGAATGCCCACAGGACTCCTCCTCCAAAGGCCAGCATGGCGGTCAAAATGTGTGGATTGATGAAGTCGTACATGTCAAACATGCTGACCAGTACGGTGTTGGTCGCCGCCATCATTCCAATGACGGTTGCCCCAAACCAAAGCCTTGGGCGCTCAACATCGAGCGACTGGTAAAGGTGCCAAGCGTAGGCTATCTGGACCAATCCGCTCACCGTCAAACCGATGGTGAACACGCCGTCCTGCAGGCCGGGGTGGTCCGCCTCTGAAATGAAAAAAGGAATGGCTCGCGGTTGATTTGAGCCATGAATGACCATGGCGAGAACAATGGTAATTGTGGGCAGAAGGTAACTCGCATGAGCCAACCATAGGCCTTGGTGGGAGGTTAGAGGAAGACGTCGACCGTATCTTGGATGCATGTGTCAAAGTCCTCCCATTCCATGCCGAGTACCTTCTCCGCTTTGGCACTTGAGTAATTGGTGTCCCCGCCCATCATGTTCTTGGCAACGGCCCGCGTGAGGTAGCGCTGACGTCCGAACTTTCCACCGATCCAGTCCTGGAACACCGCCACCGGCACAAGCAGGTTGGGAAGGCTGAACCTTGGTGCCTTGGTGGATGGGTTCAGCGTTCGTATCCGCTTGCAAATGGTGGCCAAGCTAAGATTGACGTGCGGGGCCAGAATGAACCGCCCTTCGGCGTTGTCCACTTCGTAGGCTCGTCGATGGGCACGAGCCACGTCCCGCACGTGAACGACAGACATCGGGAATTTCGGGACGACCGGATATTTGCCAGCGATGGCGTCTTGAAAGAAATCAACACTCGGCGTTGGGCGGACAAAGCCTCCTCCCAACACCGCTGTGGGGTTAATGACCCGGAGGTCAAGGCTGAGTTCATCAGCGAGCTTCCAAGCCAAGTGCTCGGATTGAGTCTTGGCCACGGTGTAGGGTAGCGAAGCATCGGTGTTCCATACGGATTCGTCCTTCAATTGGCCTTTTGGCGCCGTCCCTACCGCTGCTGTGCTCGACGTGTAGACCACGCGTTGGATTCCTGCCTCTGCCGCCGCATGAAGGAGATGAGTTGTGCCTTTGTTGGCGGTGTCAAGAATCTCGTTCGCCGTGCCTCGCGTCGAATAGATGGTTGCGGTGTGAAACAGGCCATCGCATCCTTCCATTTTGCTGGCCCAACCGTCTGCATCAAGCACATCTCCCTCGACCAATTCCAGTCGGTCCTCGCAACCAAGATCCTTTGCATGTGCCCGGACATGTTCGGTTTTCATGGGGTCATTGAGGTCCCGAACCGAACCTCGAACCGTGTAGCCGTGTTCCAAGAGGTCCCGTACAATGTGATTGCCGATGTGTCCGTTGACACCCGAGACGAAGATGCGCTTTGGTCCCTCGTCGCCCATATAGGCCGCCAAACTCCGGTCCCGTATGAACCTTCAAGTGCAACCCATCACAGCCCCCAATGAAGCCCATGCCCATCCGCATGCACGATACTCGTCGAAGAGAAAAGGTGAATTTCACCACACTCGAACCTGGAAAGGTCTCGATGTACGTTTGTGGAGTCACCGTGTATGACCGCTGTCACCTTGGGCATGCGCGTTGTTACCTCGCCTTTGACCTGATTCATCGGTGGCTTGAATCCCTGTCTCTTATACACATCTCCGAGCCCACGAGACTTCACGGAAT
>CAXHAW010000439.1:0-1782 GCA_964014525.1 uncultured bacterium | reverse complement strand
GATTCCGTGAAGTCTCGTGGGCTCGGAGATGTGTATAAGAGACAGCCACTGGTGGGATTGTACCGGCGAAAGGCGCCGCAGTCATTGCGCCAAGGTGTCCATTGTTTGATGGTGTCCCCATCGAGCAGAAGGATGTGCTCCTGCTCTGTGAATTCATCTCCACCGGCGTGGCCACCATGTCCTGTTGTCAGGAAGCGAAGGCTGGCAGACCTCGCGTTTTCGTTCAGGTGAAAAGGAACCGTCAACGGACCTGCTGGAAAGGCGGTGAAGGGCCGCTGGTCATGGGCGAGTTTGGTGGTGTTCAGTAGGGAGAGGGTTTGCCGGTCTGTGGCAACGTCGCAGGCAAGTGAACTCTCTTTCATGGTGAGTTGTGCGCTCAAGACATAGCCCTCATCTGTCCATGTGTCGATATAGACGCCGATCCAGAGGGTGTCTGCATCTGTGAGCCAGGACTGCATGTTGGAGAGGTCGCCGCTCCAGTGAACGCTGTCTGCCCATGCGCCGACAGATTCAGGCTTGTAGTCTTGTGCCCGTTCCGTGTGACTGAAATGACCGACGCCGAAGGGGGTGATAAAGCGGAGGAGCTCGATGGCAGGCTCCCGGTTGCCTGAGGGTGTAATTCCCGCGAAGGCTGTGGTGTCGGCATCACCTCCTTCATGCATGCGCTGGAGAAAACCTCTACCGGCCCCATCTGCAAAGGCGAAGACGGTGCCGCTTTTGTCCCAGGGGTCACCGGCGGAAGTCAGGGTGACATCCAAGGCAATGTCGCAGCGGCGATGTCTCGACGGCAATGAGATGGGCTTCAGGCGAATGCGACCGGCGTCAAGGCGGTAATCGCCAGCAGCAGAGGGGATGGTGTCGGCTGCTCGTCCCGGAACAAAGTCAAGGGTGTCTCCACTCCAGAGGACAACGGTGTGGTCTCCCAGAGCGGGAAAGGACGGGGCTCCGCATGCGCTCAAGAGAACAAGCGCAGTGACACAGGAGATGGTTTGTGCGATTGATAGTGGCTTCAAGCGCTGCAAGTCATGTCTTCTCCACAGCACTGTGGCGACTTGATCTTGCCCTCGCAGGAGGGGCATTGGGACACTTGAACGCTTGTCCCATCTGGCAAATCGAGGTGTCCGTTTTCCAACGGCACATCGCAACTTCCGCACTGTGCGTTGACCGACATTCCACATTGTCCGCAAGAATAGGTAGAATTCATATCCATAATTTAACGAAGGGCAAGGTTTGCAAGGGCGTGATGGCCTAGCCATTTCGCTGGCGTTGCCCAAGTAAAAAGCCCTGTGATGAGAATCAACAGGGCTTTTTTGAAAGAGATGGGGTGACCTCCCGTTACTGGAAGACGCGGATGTAGTCCACCGCCATGAAACCAGGGAAGGGCGTGGTGTCGTCTGGATCGCCGGGCCAATTGCCGCCGATGGCCACGTTCATGATGAAGAAGAACGCGTCGTTGAATGGGTACTGATACCCGTTCATGTTGGCAGGGGTGATGGTGTGGTAGAGCTGGTCGTCCAAATACAGCTTGATCTCGTCTTCTTGCCACTCCAAAGAGAAGACGTGGAACTCGTCTGCGAATGTTGCTGGGAACTCTAGGGCCGGTGCGATGACACCGTTGTATTGGCGCTCGGCATTGTTTGGCCCCCAGTGGACGGTGCCGTGCACCAGACGCGGTTGGTGACCGACGAGTTCCATGATGTCGATTTCTCCGCAGGCGGGCCAGCCCACTGTGGTGACTGTCTCTTATACACATCTGACGCTGCCGACGATCCTACCTGTGTA
>CAXHAW010000438.1:0-1783 GCA_964014525.1 uncultured bacterium | reverse complement strand
GAGTGAGCCAGCCCTCTGGACACAGGTCACGCTCACACCTACCGGGATTACAGAAGCGGCCCCTCCGACACCCCAGCCCACCCGAAACCAAACAAAACGTCCAATGCAACACCAAAATGCGGGCCGCCTCTTCAAACATGCTGTCTCTGTCCTCACCTGCGATGTCTGCCATCTGCTCACTGTGCTCATCCGGAACCTCCGGCAAAAGCAGCGCATCCGGGTAGCCCCGCTGTGACCCAATGAAATCAGTAATCGCCTCCACTTCCGGCGTGTCCACAAAGCCGCATTGGAGTCGAATCAAATCGTTACCGGTGGACAAAAGCATGTCACCCCGACCAATAAGTTGGTCAGCACCCCCAGCGTCAAGAATGGTTCGGCTGTCGACTTTGGAGGTGACACGGAAGGCGACCCTGCCAGGGAAATTCGCCTTGATTGTG
This sequence comes from uncultured bacterium, assembly GCA_964014525.1. Lineage (GTDB taxonomy): Bacteria > Bacteroidota > Bacteroidia > Flavobacteriales_D > Sanyastnellaceae > UBA8752. Next base: position 1,346 of record CAXHAW010000438.1, on the reverse strand, counting down.
CCTGTGATGATGTTGACAGAAGGGCGCTGGGTAGCGATGATCAGGTGAATACCAATGGCCCTTGCCAACTGCGCCAAACGTGCAATGGGCATTTCAACCTCCTTGCCCGCAGTCATGATCAGGTCGGCGAACTCGTCGATGACCAGCACGATGTACGGCAGATAACGGTGGCCGTTTTCCGGGTTGAGTTTCCGCCGGACAAACTTGGCGTTGTACTCCTTCAAGTTCCGGCATTGCGCATTCTTCAGAAGCTCATATCGCTGGTCCATCTCCAGACAGAGCGACTTGATTGTCCTCACGACCTGGCTGTTGTCGGTGATGATGGCCTCCTCTGTGTCGGGGAGCTTGGCCAGGTAATGCCGTTCAATGTGATTGAACAAGGTCAGCTCCACCTTCTTCGGATCCACCAGGACAAACTTGAGCTGACTCGGGTGCTTTTTGTAGAGCAAAGAGACGAGCATGGCATTGAGGCCCACGGACTTACCCTGACCTGTCGCACCGGCCATGAGCATGTGCGGCATCTTTGCGAGGTCAAACACATAGGTCTCATTAGAAATCGTCTTACCTATAGCGATGGGCAGGGCGGCATCGCTGTTTTGGAACTTGTCGCTGGCAATGAGCGAACGCATGCTCACGACATCGGGATTTGAATTTGGCACCTCGATGCCGATAGTGCCTCGGCCGGGGATCGGCGCGATGATTCTAATGCCGAGCGCTGCCAAACTCAGGGCAATGTCATCTTCGAGGTTCTTGATCTTGGAGATGCGCACGCCTGGAGCAGGCACCAACTCATACAGCGTCACCGTTGGTCCAATGGACGCCTTGATGCTCGCAATTTCGATGCCGTAATTCTGCAACGTATCCTCAATGCGCTGCTTGTTGGCTTCCAGTTCATCCGGACTGACTTGGGTTTTACCGGACCCATGTGAGGCCAGCAAATCGATGTTGGGCAACTCGTACTTGCTGAGGTCGAGGGTGGGATCATATTCTCCAAACGCCTGCACCTTGGCGTCAATTTCATCCTCCGTCAACGTCGCCTCCTCGGCTGCAACCTCCACTTCCATGGTGGTGTTGGAAGCCGGCTCATTCACCGACTCTTCAACGGGTGGGGCCTCCGTCTGCTCGGTGGGAACCTCCACAGCCTTGGCGACAGGCTCCACTTGCGGTTCCGGAGGGGTGCTCCGGGGGGGAAATAAATCATCCTCAGGCGGCGCAGCGGCGGTGTTTTCCGTCTCACTCACAGGGTCAGATTCTGTCTGAGCTTCGGGAATCCGCTCTGGCTCAGCATAATGGTCCCATGGCTGTCTCTTATACACATCTGACGCTGCCGACGATCCTACCTGTGT
>CAXHAW010000437.1:0-1795 GCA_964014525.1 uncultured bacterium | reverse complement strand
AGCCACCTATGTCAAGGCCTGGGACGATGTGCGCAGCCTGTTCGCGGCCCAGCCCCTTGCACGAAACCGAGGATACAAACCCTCTGTCTTCAGCTTTAACACGAGCGGCGGCCGCTGCGAAACCTGCGAAGGAGAAGGCCGTGTGTCCATCGGTATGCAGTTCATGGCCGACGTAACGCTGACCTGCGACGCGTGCAAAGGGCAGCGCTTTACGGACGCCGTGCTCGAAATTGAGGTCGACGGCAAAAACATACACGACGTCCTCTCTATGACCGTAGCAGAGGCCTCCGAATTCTTTGGCTCACGCCCCAAACCCACAGCAGCTGAGCGCGGCATCGTCCGCAAACTGGCTCCCCTGCTCGAGGTGGGGCTGGGCTACGTTACACTTGGACAAAGCGCCACCACCCTGAGCGGCGGCGAGGCGCAGCGAATCAAGCTGGGTGCATTCCTAGCAAAAGGCGACCGAGCAGGCCACACGGTCTTCATCTTCGATGAGCCCACAACGGGACTTCATTTCCACGATGTCGCACAACTTCTCGAGGCCTTCGATGCCCTCATCCGGCAAGGGCACACTGTTATCTGCGTTGAGCACAACCTTGACGTCATGGTGTGTGCGGATCATATCGTTGACCTTGGGCCCGGAGGAGGCAAGCACGGCGGCAATTGCGTCGCCATGGGCGCGCCTGAAGCCGTGGCGGCATCACCTCAATCGGTCACGGGTTCTTTCCTCCGCGATCGGCTCACTGCCCCCAAATGACCGTCGCATGAACCGCCTGCCCGTTCTCCCCCTATTCCTCCTCATGCTGTCCAGCTGCGCAGGACAAACACCACAGACGAACCACGCAAGCGCAGAAACCCAAGACACCTTGGTGATTGAAAAATCAGAAGCGGAATGGCGGGAAGAATTGCCTCACATGGCCTGTTTCGTGCTCCGGGAAAAAGGCACCGAGCGCGCCTTTACCGGCGAATTTTGGGACCTTGAAGAAACAGGGGTCTACCGCTGCGCAGGATGCAGTCAACTTCTGTTCGATTCGGAGCACAAGTTTGAATCGGGAACCGGATGGCCCAGCTTCTTTCAACCTGCCGAGGGGTCTGCCATTCTGGAAGAGGAAGACGACAGTTGGGGCATGCGCCGCGTGGAGGTCATGTGCTCATCCTGCGGCGGACACTTGGGCCATGTATTCCAAGATGGCCCACGGCCCACTGGACTGCGCTATTGCATTAACTCTGCAGCCCTTTCGTTTGATGCGGCCTCAATCCGGTCCGAAAAGGGCCCAGCCGATTAAAGGATGGTGGACGAAACAAAAAAGGCGCCCTGGTTGAGGCGCCTTTTTTGTGCTTTGTTCTGTGCTCAAACTCAACGGATGCTCAATTCCACGTTGCGTTGGTCAATCAACCTGGGCACGAGGCTGTCTGGGTACAGTGTCCGGTCCGCTTCGTTCCGCAATGGAAGTGGGCGGGTTCTGCCGTGGAGGTTGATGCGGCCGTTGACTTCACCTTCTGTGGTGAGCTGCATGATCAGAAGCTTTCCGTCCGGTCCAGCTGCGGCTTGCCGCATGTCCGGGGTGACAAACCAAGCGCCATTGTTCGTGTAGAGACGCCCCCCTTGTTCAAACTCTGAGAAATCCATGAGAAACGCAGTCAGCGCATTCATGTAATTGTCCTCATATCCAATGGTCACCCAACTGTCAAACTTGAGTCCGTCCACTGATTGAACGTCCGAACGCTGCAGTTCGTTGGCGCTGTTTCCCCCACGCTCATGCTGGAAGAATGGCGTTGTGCTGTTCACTTCGAG
>CAXHAW010000436.1:0-1796 GCA_964014525.1 uncultured bacterium | reverse complement strand
TGGGCACCCCTTTGCACCACGTGGAAGCACCCGAGGCCGAGAGGGGATCCGACATTCAATCCGCAACCGAATGAACCCATCGAGCAACCCTGAAGCTCCGCTTGCTGAGCGGATGCGGCCGCGAAGCCTAGAGGACTATGTGGGCCAGGATCACCTTGTCGGATCGGATGCCACGTTGCGTCGGGCATTGTCAGCGGGTCAATTGCCATCCATGATTCTCTGGGGCCCGCCCGGCGTTGGCAAGACGACCTTGGCCCGCCTCATGGCGGAGGCCACCGGCCGTCCTTTTCACCAATTGAGTGCCATCCGCAGCGGGGTCAAGGAGGTGCGTGAGGTCATCGACAGTGCAGAGCGGCAGGGCATGTTCAGCACCCGGGCGGTGCTGTTCATCGACGAGATTCATCGGTTTTCCAAGGCGCAACAGGACAGCCTGCTCGGCGCGGTTGAACGCGGGTCGGTCACCCTGATCGGGGCGACCACCGAAAACCCCAGTTTTGAGGTGATTCCCGCCCTGTTGTCCCGAAGTCAGGTCTACGTTTTGGAGGCATTTGGGCGCGATCAATTGGAGACCATGGTCCGACGTGCCATAGAAAAAGACAGCTGGCTTCAATCCCTTGGGGTGGAGATTGCCGAATGGGACGCACTGCTCCGCGCCAGTGGAGGGGATGGGCGCCGCCTGCTCAATGTGCTGGAGCTCGTTGCAGCAGGTGCCGCTGCGGAGCAGGGAGAGGGGGCGAAAGGCATACAGGTGGACGACAATCTCGTCGCCAGGTTCATTCAAGCAAACTTGTCCCGGTATGACAAAACAGGCGACACCCATTACGACATCGCATCCGCACTGATCAAGTCCATCCGCAGCAGTGACCCGGATGGTGCAGTGTATTGGCTCGCGCGCATGGTGGAAGGGGGCGAGGACCCAAAGTTCATCGCCCGTCGCCTGCTCATCTCGGCCAGCGAGGACATCGGCCATGCAAACCCGACAGCGTTGGTCTTGGCCAATGCCACTTTTGATGCTGTGGAGCGGCTCGGCTATCCGGAATGTCGCATCCCCCTTGCCCAATGCGCAACGTATCTCGCCGCGAGTCCAAAGTCAAACAGTGCTTACGCCGCCATTGGGGCTGCCCAGAAGTCAGTCCGAGAGCACGGTGACTTGCCCGTGCCCATGCACCTTCGCAATGCCCCCACTGCGCTTATGAAAGACCTGGGTCACGGCAGTGGATATCAATACGATCACGATCACGGAGGGTTCAGTGGCCAGGACTGTCTCCCGGAAGGGTTGGTTGGGCGCCGTTTCTTCAAGCCGGGCAGCACGTCGAGAGAGCAGGCCATTGCCGATTACCTCCGAAGCTTGTGGGGAGACAGAAAGGGTTGAGCCGATGAATTTTGCGGCTGTACCGCAACCTTCTTATACCGCCTGCGTATCTTTGCCGCCCCGTCTTGGAGACGGGACGAAAAGCCGATATAGCTCAGCTGGTAGAGCAACGCATTCGTAATGCGTAGGTCAGCGGTTCGAGTCCGCTTATCGGCTCTGAAAAGCCCTTCGAAAGAGGGGCTTTTTTCTTGTTTGATGCATCAAAACTTGCTCAATAGACCTTCCGCTTGTGTTTGCGCTTGAACAGGTTGCCCACTTTGTTGGCAGCACGGCGCGTCCAAGGAATGGGCCTGCCCGAGCGGAATAAACCCTTGTACCAGCTGTCAGGTCCGCCACCACGGCGCATTCGTTTTGAAGCCCGTCGCTGCGCCCGCCATCGTTTTCGGGTGGATTTGTCTTGCATTTTCCAGTGGGCCTTTCGGCC
>CAXHAW010000435.1:0-1804 GCA_964014525.1 uncultured bacterium | reverse complement strand
ACTCGCCCTCCATATTGGCGGGCGAACCCGATGAAGGTGGTGTAGTGCTGGGCTTCGCTGATCATGAGTTCGTGGTAGAACGTCTTCAAATCTTGATCATTAATTCGTTTGGAGAGCAACCGGAACCGCTCGCAACTGCGTGCCTCAATCATCGCCGCAAGCAGCAGGCGGTCAACGAGTTGTTCCTCTCGGCTTCCCCCCCTCTTGATGAAGGCCGCGAGGTCACGGATGTAGGGGTCTTTCCGCTCTGGCCCAAGCGTCCACCCACGTGCTTTGATCTTGTCTACGACCATTCCGAAATGCTCCATCTCCTCAATCGCGATCTGGGTCAGCTCCTCGACCAAGTCCGTTAATTCAGGGTATCGAACGATGGTGGAGATGGCGTTGGAGGCCGCCTTCTGTTCACACCAAGCGTGATCGGTCAGGACCTCGGCGATGTTGGACTCCACCAGTTCAACCCACCTCGGGTCGGTGGGCAGCTGGAGACCGAGCATGACACTTTCGCTCCTTTTGGACATGGTTCAGGCGTTCATGGCGTCTTCGATGGCTTCGGCGTCCAATGGAATGTCCCCCATCAAATCATCGAACCCATCCTCACCGATGACGATGTCATTTTCGAGACGGATGCCCAGGCCTTCTTCGAGGATGTAGATGCCCGGTTCTACGGTGAAGACATGGCCAGGCTGGATAGGCTCATGCCAAAGCCCCACGTCGTGGACGTCCAATCCGATGAAGTGGGATGTGCCGTGCATGAAGTGTTTCTTGTAGGCTGGCCATGCGGGATTTTGCTTGGCCACGTCGTGCTTATCAATCAAGCCGAGCCCGAGCAGCTGTTCGGTCATGAGTTCGCCCACCTGTTTGTGATAGTCGTGGAGGCTGACTCCGGGGCGAAGCAGCTTCATGGCATCGCGCATTACGCTGAGAACAGCGCCATAGACCTTGCGCTGGCGATCCGTAAAGCGCCCTGAGACAGGCAGGCAGCGCGTCATGTCGCTGGCGTAGTTACCATATTCAGCACCAACATCCATGAGCAGGACATCACCGTCATTGCACACCGCACTGTTTTCTATGTAGTGCAGGACGCAGGCATTGGCGCCACTCGCGACAATGGGTGTATAGGCGAATCCGCGCGAGCCTTTGCGCACAAACTCGTGCAGGTATTCCGCCTCGACCTCAAACTCGGTAACGCCAGGCTTAACGAACTGCATGACCCGTTGGAAACCATCCCTAGTGATGCCGCAAGCATGGCGCATCCGTTCGATTTCTTCTGCACTCTTTACACTGCGCAGGCGGTGAAGTATCGGGGCGCTTCGCTCAATTCGGATGTGCGGGTAGGCCCCTGTGAACCAGGCATTGAACCGGGCCTCGCGGGTCTCGACAAGGACCTTGGCACGCGTGTGCTCGTTTTGGTGCAGATAGCAGCAGGAGCATTCTGTGATGAGCCGCTGTAGGGTGCGTTCGAGAACGGAAATCCATTGCACCTGTTTTACTCCAGTTTGCGCAGTGGCGTCGGCCTTGGTCAGTTTGGCGCCTTCCCAAATGGCGATCTCCTCGTTGGTTTCTGTGACGAACAGGATCTCGCGGTCCGCTGGGTTGTGGGCCTGGGGAAACAGGAGCAACACAGTTTCTTCTTGGTCCACTCCAGTGAGGTGGAGCATGTTGGAGTCTTGTCGGAAGGGAAGGCTGCCGTCTGCGCTGGTCGGGTAGACGTCGTTGGAACTGAACAAGGCCATCCCGCCGGGGCTCATGGCCTGGGCGCTGTCTCTTATACACATCTGACGCTGCCGACGATCCTACCTGTGTA
>CAXHAW010000434.1:0-1809 GCA_964014525.1 uncultured bacterium | reverse complement strand
GCCCATCGCAGGTGTGGTCATTGCCACAGCAGGCATAGCGGGGGTCTCCCCCATTGATGTCGCCAAGCGAAATGCCATTCCCATGGGCCTCACTTGGGCAGCGATGGCATTGAGCTCCGGCATCTGGGCTTGACCTTTACTTTTGCAACCATGATTCAGATCTACCGAAACGCCACGGTCCACACCCCGAAAAACATGGGTAAGATGGACCTTTTGGTCGGGGCTGGAACCGTCCTCGCGATGGCGCCTTCCTCAGAGGCCAAAGACTGGGGAACGGTGGGAATCCCAAGTGAGGTGATCGACTGCTCCGGGATGCACTTGACCCCCGGGTTCATCGACCAACACATCCACATCACGGGAGCAGGCGGCAAGTATGGATACGGGTCCATGACGCCAGAGGTGCATGTGACCCAGTTGATTGCCTGCGGCACCACAACCGTGGTTGGCCTCTTGGGCACCGATGGCACGGCGCGGAGCCTGAGTGCACTTTATGCAAAGTGTGCCGGCCTTGAGAGCGAAGGGCTCAGCGCCTTCATGCTGACGAGTTATTTCGGCTTGCCACCGAAAACCATGACAGGCAATGTCCACGATGACCTCCTGTTCATCGACAGAATTGTGGGGTGCAAAATCGCCTTGGCCGACACCCGTTCCTCTGCCCCTTCCAACCGGGAACTTCTGCGCATCCTCCGCGAGGTCCAGGTGGGCGGCATGATTTCGTCCAAGGGTGGCGTGCTCCATGTCCACTTGGGCGCCCTGCCTGAAGGAATGGGGCAACTGTTGGAGTTGGTCAAAGACCATCATGCACCCATTCGGCGGATCTCCCCCACCCACGTGGGCAGAACCGAGTTCCTCTTCGAACAATCCAAAGAATTTGCCAAGCTGGGGGGCATCGTGGACCTGACGACCGGCGGGACCCGATTCGCAGAACCCTGGGAGGCCTTGACCTCTGCTTACAGGGAGGGATGTGACCTTCGGCAGTTTACCCTCAGCAGTGATGGCAATGCGGGCATTGGCATACTCAATGAAGAGGGTGAACTCATTGGCTTCAAGAAGGCCCCCCTCGACCTCAACCTTTGGAACGTTCAGCAGTTGCTCCGCGCCGGAGAGGTGCCCTCCGAGCTGGCCCTCGGCACCATCACCTCAGGTCCCGCAGACAACATGGGACTCAAAAAGAAGGGGCGAATCGCCAAAGGAATGGACGCTGACTTCTGCCTTTTCGACGCCGAATGGAACCTGACAGGCACTGTGGCTCGGGGCCAAGTTCACATGTGGAACAAGGAAATCAGAACCAAAGGCAACTTCTGAATCAGAGCGAGAACTGGGTCATCAACTCGACCCGCCACCCGGTTTGCTCAGGAAAGTCCGGACGGCTGACGTATTCGCCCGCCAATTGAATCTTGATGGCCTGGCCTTCTATGTGCCTCGTCAAACAAGCCCCAAGGACGTCTTCCACAGGCAGTATAGACCCGGTATTCAAATCGGAAAATTCAGGGAACATTTGAGAAAAGCTGACCGTTCCTGCCCAGCCTGAGGCCAAAACGTGACTCAACTGAACATTGTACGCGCTGCCCAAGACCATGTAAGTGCTGATTTCAGTGGGCATGAGCAAGGTTCCTGTGGATGAATTGGTCACCGCACCCTGCAGGCCGTAGGCCGCTGTGTTGACATATTCCACCATCAAGGACGTGCCCTTGTACCGCATCACAACATCCAACACGTTCTTCAGGTACTCAGGAAATTGGTCCGCCCCATCTGAATCATACATCTGTCTCTTATACACATCTGACGCTGCCGACGATCCTACCTGTG
>CAXHAW010000433.1:0-1812 GCA_964014525.1 uncultured bacterium | reverse complement strand
ATCCCCATGGGCGCAGCACAGTCGGCCACTCTTCTCTAAAAAAGTTGGCTGCTGCGGAAAACTCTTCGAGTCTGGTGTCTTGCACAGCACAAAGATTTCAAAAAAAAATGAAAGGACCGAAATTAGAATAGCCTTTTAGGCAACACGATATCAAACTGTTGGGTTTTTCCTTGTATCAGTTGAATCAAATAATTGGACCACCTAGGGCCAATGAGAACACCTCGGGTGCCGAGGCCGTTGAAGAGGTAGAGTCCGTCGGTTTCTGGCCATGGGCCCACTGCAGGCCTTCTGTCCCTTGACACCGGGCGTTCCCCAACGTGATGGGCAGCGATGTCGAGAGGAGCGCAGTGTGGGGCGTTTTGTTTCAGGGATTCTAGAAGGAAACGGGCTGTTTCCGGTGTTGGATTGAGGTCAGTGCGGTTCCACTCGTAGCTGGCGCCCAGACGCCATTGATTTGGTCCTGTGGGGAGGGTCCATTTGCCAAAATTTAAAATGTGGCTTGTCGGTGGGTTGTGGCTGGTTTTCAATGGGCTGCCAAGCGTCAAAATTTCTCCGCGGTTGGACCTGATGTCGGGACCAGGTACCGTCTTGTCTTGGGTTATGGCGCTTCCGCGGCAATCAATGATGGCGTCCCATGTGGAGTCAAGGCCCTGTTTGGCTTCCGCTGTGTTCCATTGTTGCTGTTTAAATCGGCCCATTTGCTCTAACCGGCGTCGCCATGCTTGGATAAGCCGAGGAACATTGACCCAGCCTCCACCGTTGACGATGCCATACCCATGCCCTTCTGATTGCACAGAATCTGGAAATTGGACTTGAATCTGTTCATCCGTTTGGACGGGTTCAATCCAAGGCAGTTGTTCTGCTTTTGAATTCCACTCAGCGGCGTAGGCCGCATTGGGAATGCGCTTGAGTATGGGCAGAAAATGAAGGAGGTCAATATTTAAATCGCGTTCGAGCGCTTGGTAGGTCGTTTTCAATGCGTCCAAATGGATGCTTGCGTCCCATACTTCGAGGATGCGACGGAAGGACATGGGATTGAACATGCCGGCGGCAACAGCTGAAGCAGACGGTGCGCCTGAATCCAACACGTGGCAGTCCCAGCCCTCTCGCAGCGCGGCATGGCTAATTAGGGTACCGGCCAACCCTTGGCCCACCACGAGGATGCGCATATCAGACGGTTTCTGGCACCACACCTAGGGATTTCCCGACCCTTTCGAAGGCATCAAGGGCCCGGTCTAGATGGTCCTTCGTGTGCGCTGCGCTCAGTTGAACGCGAATTCTTGCTTGTCCTTTTGGGACCACAGGGTAGAAGAAGCCAATGACGTAAATCCCCTCGTCTAGGAGCGCATCGGCCATCACTTGACTCAGCCTTGCATCACCGAGCATCACGGGCACAATGGCACTTTCTCCGTCTTTAAAATCGAGTCCAATTCGACTCAGGCCGTCCTTGAAATACCGCGTGTTTTCTTCCAGGCGGTCGCGCAGCTCGGTGGTTTCGTCGAGCATGCGGAACACCTCGATGCTGGCCCCCACAATGCTTGGGGCAAGTGAATTGCTGAACAGATAGGGGCGGCTTCTTTGGCGCAGCATTTCGATGATTTCTGCGCGGCCTGTGGTGAACCCGCCCATGGCACCCCCGAGGGCCTTGCCCAGTGTCCCTGTGATGATGTCGATCCGGTCCAATGCATTTCGCAGCTCAATGGATCCGCGTCCTGTTTTTCCAATGAATCCAGTGGCGTGACATTCGTCCACCATCACCAGCGCATCGTGTGCTTCAGCGAGGTCGCAAATGCGGTCAATTTGTGCGACATA
>CAXHAW010000432.1:0-1820 GCA_964014525.1 uncultured bacterium | reverse complement strand
GTGGTGAACCAATTATGCCCCAGTCTGTTAGGCCTTCATGACCTATGCACTTGATTCCCAAGATGGCTTACTCGATCCCAAGGATGCCCTTGCCGAGCCGCTGCACCACACCACCTATCTCGTGGACGGCCAGCTTCGGTCGTGGCAGGGTGACCAAGCCGACGTGTTCAGTCCAGTTCAGACCCTTGTCGACGGTGTAGAAAAGCCTGTTTATCTCGGTTCGGCTCCAGATTTGAAGAAAGAGCAGGGCCTAGAGGCACTGGATGCGGCTCGGAAGGCATACGATTTTGGGCGTGGTGCTTGGCCTGTGGCCCCGGCCTCGGAAAGAATCGCCGCAATGGAGAAGTTCATAGATCGCATGGTCGAAGAGCGAGAGTTGGTGGTGAAGCTGCTCATGTGGGAGATCTGCAAGCGCAAAAAGGATGCCGTCAAAGAATTCACCCGCACCGTGGAATACCTGCGCGACACTGTGACGGAATACAAGGAGTTGCATCGCGAAGGGAGCCACATCCACAATGTGGAGGGCACATTGGCCCAGATTCGCAGAGGTCCTCTGGGTGTTGTCTTGTGTTTAGGTCCCTACAACTACCCGCTCAACGAAACGTTTTGCGTCCTTCTGCCGGCCATTTTGATGGGCAACACGGCCGTGTTCAAGCCTGCCAAGTATGGTGTTCTGCTGATCACGCCTCTGCTGGAAGCCTTCCGGGACTGTTTCCCTCCAGGGGTGGTCAACATCGTCTTTGGACGGGGCAGGGAACTGGCGGCGCCCATCATGCAGACAGGGCATGTCGACGTCCTGGCGCTCATCGGAAACAGCAAGTCAAGCAACGCCCTGATCTCGCAGCACCCCAAGCCCAATCGGGTGCGACAGGTGTTGGGCCTGGAAGCGAAAAACCCCGCCATCATCATGCCTGATGCCGATCTTGATTTGACGGTAAAGGAGTGCGTCAGCGGGGCTTGGAGCTTCAATGGTCAGCGTTGTACCGCACTCAAGGTCATCTACGTGCACAAGTTTGTCCGGCGGGAGTTCCTCGAGAAGTTTGCGGCGGCCACTGATGCACTGAGCGTCGGATTGCCATTCCGGGACTCGATGATCACACCATTGCCTGAGCGAGGCAAGGTGGAGGCCATGCAGGCATACGTATCGGAGGCAATAGAAAAAGGAGCAGAGGTTGTCAATGCCAAAGGCGGCGAAACCGCCGGTGCCATTTTCTTTCCTGCCATCCTCTTTCCGACCAGCAGGGACACCGCCATCTTCCGGGAGGAGCAGTTCGGTCCAGTCTGTCCTGTCATCGAGTTCGAAGACCTCGAGGAGGTCATGGCCGATATCGCCCAAAGCGACTACGGACAGCAGGCCAGTGTCTTTTCGGAGGATCCAGCGGCCATGGGGCCTGTCATTGATCAATTGGTCAACCAGGTTTGTCGCGTCAACCTCAATGCCAGTTGCAAACGCGGCCCGGACGCGCTGCCGTTTTCCGGCCGCAAAGACAGCGCGGTGGCGACATTGAGCGTGCGGGCTGCATTGCGGTCCTTCAGCATCCGCACCTTGGTGGCCTGCGGAGAGGGCAGAAAGGACATGCTAGAGGGCGTGGTTGCAGGACGACACTCGACCTTCTCGAGCATGGACTACTTGCTTTGAGTAGATTCAGCACAAGGCAACTTGTCCGCTGAAGCGGCTCTAACTGTGTGGGTGTGCCTCAGTGGAGGCAAACGAGGTCTGTCTATGAATCAGAGAGAGTGTTGATGACGACTTCAGTGGCCGTTCCGTCTGGTTCGGTGCAGGCCATGATGACGCCCAAGGCGATGCTGGTGAACGAGAG
>CAXHAW010000431.1:0-1827 GCA_964014525.1 uncultured bacterium | reverse complement strand
TCCTCGGAGACCCCAACCGTTTGAGTACAAGAAGTTGGACCGCAGCACCCACTATTTCTGGGAGGATGAAGCGGTGCCGTTGATCGCGTGGTCCAGCCAATCGCGATTTGCCGCAGAAGTTTCGGACCGATGGGGGGTTCCAGCCGAAAAAACACTGAAGCACCTCCGCCTGAGTAAGGATGCGTTCGAGTTGACACGGGGCGTGTTCTTGGAAAGGTCCCTGCACAGACTGGAAACCTATTGGTCCCGAGAGCTTGGACGGCTGCTTGCCAACCTGTGGAAGGTTCCACTCTTGGGAACGATGGCCCAATTCAATTCCAGACGGTTGAAGCACCCGAAGTTGGAACAGGTCTTTAATCGCTATGCGACTTACAATGGAAGCGACCCCCACCGTGCGCCAGCGATGTTGCACGCCATTCCCCACCTCGAGCATGGAATCGGTGCATTTCTTCCCCTTGCTGGCATGCGGTCGATTCCGAAGCATTTGGAGGGCTTGGCGCTGGCAATGGGGGTCAACATTCGAACGGGTCAATCAGTCAGTAAAATCTTGCATCGAGACGGCAAGGTGCTTGGGGTGTTGGATGACGACGGGACGGAGCATGTCGCCGATGTGGTCGTGAGCAATGCGGACGTCCATCTGACGTATCAACATCTCCTTCCAGATGTGCCAAGTCCCCAGCGAATTGCGCGGCAAGAGCGATCCACTTCAGGGCTCAGTTTCTATTGGGGTGTCAAGGGAACCCATTCCAATTTGGGGTTGCACAACATCTTGTTTAGTCAGGATTACCGGGCGGAATTCAAAACGCTTTCCACGGGCAGCAAGCCAGGTGCAGACCCTACAGTCTACATCAACATCACGAGCAAGGAAATACCCTCTGACGCGCCAGAAAATTGTGAGAATTGGTTTGTGCTTGTGAACGTCGCTGCTGAGCCCGACTACTGGACAGAATCGGCCATTGAAGAAGCGCGGGAGTGTGTCCTGGATAAGGTCAGCAGGACCCTCGGGTTTCGGCCTGACATCCAATGTGAGCAAGTCCTGACCCCAAAGACCATTGAGACCACAACGGGTTCTTGGAAAGGGGCATTGTATGGGGCATCGAGCAACTCAATTTCCGCAGCTTTTCTGCGTCACAGGAACCAATCCAAAGATTTGGACGGCCTCTATTTCTGCGGAGGCAGTGTGCATCCCGGCGGCGGAATTCCCTTGTGTTTGATGGGGGCCAAGATTGTGGAGGACTTGGTTGGACCCCCGCTCACGCATGGAAGGCGTCGTGCATCTTGATTGGAAAGCATCACTGCTTTTCGCTTTCTATTGCTTGAGAAGCTGAACCACGTGTTGTTTACGAGCACCGAATGTTCAGCTGGAAATCCGGGCGACCTTCTGTGGCCAAGGGTCTTCAAAGGCATGGCCTTCCCGCCAGAGTTCAATCTCCTCCTCTGAGAGGAAGCAGGAGGATAAGGCTTCAGTAAATCGATCGACCCCGTCCTTGTCCCCGATGACGGTGAGGTCGCAATGTCGATCGCCGAACTTGCCTTGCTCCTTGGACAGCATCTCCTTGAGCATGGTGATTTCCATTTCGGTAATCCCGTGATTCTCGTCTTCTACAATGCCGACCCTCCAAGACCCGATGATCTCGAGGCTGATTCCCCCGGCGGCTTGGTTCCAGAGCAGGGCGTGCTTGTCTCGGCTTGCGAGCCAGAAGAACCCTTTGCTTCGGTAGACCTTCTGGTCGAGGTGTTCATGGCAAATATCCCACAGGCGTTGGGGGTGAAATGGACGGTCGTCTTTGATCACGCGGGTGGCCAAGTCGTAAGGCCTGTCGCTTT
>CAXHAW010000430.1:0-1846 GCA_964014525.1 uncultured bacterium | reverse complement strand
GTGCCTCTGGCATGCGCAACATCAATCGTCTTGGTGTGCTGGGTGCCATTGCCAAGGCAAAAGAAAAAGGCACTTGGACGGAAGCCTGAATTTGGGACTCCATCAACGAAAAAGCCCCGCTCGAAGCGGGGCTTTTTCGTTGGGTTAAAAATGCGGAAGGACCGCATTGAAAATCAGTTGTTGCCCAAGATGATGGGAAGACCATCCTCACCTCCACCGACAACGACGACCTTGCTGTTTGGGCTTTCGGCTAGCTTTTGTGTGGCTTCAATTCCCTTCCAGCGGAGAAGCTCGTCTGAAATGCCTTCAGAGACAATCTCCTGAAAGTCTTTGATTCCCTTTGCTTCGATTCGCTTGCGCTCGGCCTCTTTGCTCTCCTTTTCAAGACGGAACTCGTATTCGAGCGATTCTTGTTCCTGTTGAAGCTTTCGTTCGATGGCTTGTTCGAGGGTTTGAGGCAACCGGATATTCCGGATGAGCACGTCATTAAGCTGAATGAAGTTGGCGGCCAGTTTCTCTCGGAGACGGTCTTGTATCTCCACTTGGATTTCCTCTCGCTTGGAGGTGTTGATCTCTTCGGGCAAATACTTGGCAAACACCTCCCTTGATACGGACCGCATGGAAGGGACGATGACAGCTTCTTCATATCCTCTTCCCCGTTCGATTTCCAGAGCACCCAGGTCCTCGAGAACAGGCTGGTGAAAGACGGTCATATCCAATTGGATTTTCAGCAGGTTGGACGAGAGGACATCCAGTTTCTGTTGGGCCTCTTTCTGGCGCACCTCGTAAATCAGAACTCGGTCCCATGGCGCTTTGAAATGGAACCCTTGGTCGACGGGCATTTCGTTAGGGTTGATTCCACCTGAGAACGTGCGGAATATCAGTCCTGCATAGCCTGATGGGACTGTGTAACTGAGAGAGGACCAGCTGATGAGTAAGGCCACGATGAGACCAGAAATCAAAGCGACGAGGCGCAGGGGACGGGTTGATGAATCCATGCGCCTAAGCTAAGGGCAAGGGCCCTTGATTGGGTGTAATTTGTGATTAATAGGTGCCTGCCCATCGGCGGACCATCCATTCACCACAAAGCACGAAGAGCAGAACAACCAAGAGGGCCTTTAAGCCGATGAGGTCCTGCAGGCGTTCCGAGAGGGACAACTCTGGAATAAACCGGTCAGATTGCATTAATGTGGCGGCCAAATCATCAAGTTCATTTGGGTTGAAGACTTGACCCCCAGTGGATTCTGCCATCCTCAATAGTTTGTCGTGATCGGCTGGACGTCCATTGAGTTCAAGTTGAATCTCGCGGATTTCGAGCGTGCCTGAGCGGTCATACGGGATGCCGGCCATTTCGGTGTTGGCGGTCCAGCGGTAAGTGCCCTTTGGAAGGCGGCCTGCATCCAAGGCATAGCTTCCCATCGGGGTGGAGGAAAACCGATAGTCGTATGCGGTGCCCATGCTGTCCAAAAGGGTCAGTGAGATGTCTGCGCCTTGGAGGGGTTGGAGGGTGGCGTCATAGACGCGTGCTTCAAATGTCAACCGCTGGTCCTCATCCAGTAGGCGGGGGGCCTCAATACGAAATCGATCGACCCCAGGGTCTGAGGTCAGGTACTGGGCCAGTTTTGAGACGAGGTCATCGAATGTCTTGTGAGAACCGGTTCGCAGATACCCCACTTGGCGCCAGCGCCAGCTTCCTTCTCCGAGGAGGACCATCAACCGGCCCCTGCTGGTTTGTGCCACGGTTAGCAGGGGGTCTTCTGTGGTGATGCCACCGATTCGTTGAAAGAGGAGGGGAGTATGGGCTGTCTCTTATACACATCTGACGCTGCCGACGATCCTACCTGTG
>CAXHAW010000429.1:0-1849 GCA_964014525.1 uncultured bacterium | reverse complement strand
CACTCCACCAGAGGGCGCGCGCTCAATCAATACCAAACGGCCATCTGCCTCCATGCCAATGAACACAGCCGCCTCCCTGAAATCCAGTCCCAAGCGTCCCTCGCTCCTCGCCTTTTCAGCCGAAGTCCTCCCAAACGGCATAAAGTGGGCATGGGCTTCCTGACCCGGCAGTGGACACCCAGACTTATGCCATGCGCTCAATCTCGCAAGGGCATTCTTATCGGTGGGCTTCGTGCCATCCATTGGCATCATCTTCTGTCTGAAGGAGTTCTGAGGCACTAATTTCGCTCCACTGTGTTGCAATTAGGTTCAGAATTGTGGTTTCCTCCAGCAGAACATTTCGGGGAGGACGGCTTGGTCGCCATAGGTGGCGACCTCAGTCCTGCCAGATTGTTGCTTGCCTACGAACGGGGCATCTTTCCTTGGTCTTCGCCCGAAGACCCATTGCTGTGGTGGTGTCCCAACCCACGGGCCATTGTTCACCCATCCAAGGTCAAGGTCTCGAAGAGCATGCGCAATGTGCTCAATCAGTCTCTGTACACCATCAGTTTTGACCGCGACTTTGAAGGTGTCATGCGGGGATGCGCAGACCGTCCTGGCGAAGGCACATGGATCACGGAGGACTTCATCAATGCGTATGCCACCCTGCACGAACTGGGATTCGCTCACAGTGTAGAGGCCTGGAATGCGGAGGGTGAACTCGCAGGCGGGCTCTACGGTGTCTCCTTGGGATCGATGTTTTTTGGGGAAAGCATGTTTGCCCGGTACTCCAACGCGAGCAAGGCTGCCTTTGTCACACTCGCACACCGGCTACAACGTTGGAATTTCAGCTGCATCGACTGCCAAATCATGAACCCCCACCTCGAATCATTGGGGGCGCATCACATACCACGCGATGAATTCCTTCAGGTTCTCTCCACATCCTTGGGGCATGACACCCTCCGTGGCAAGTGGACGTTGAACAACACCGCTGTATGATGTCCAATACTCAGCGCAAATCCAAGGTATTTCGAGCGTTTTGGATTCGCCTGATGTGGCAGTGGTATCGAGCTCAAGGTTGGAAAATTGAAGGGCCATTCCCACATCACAAGACCCCCACCCTTCTGCTGTTGGGTCCCGGCTTAGACCGCAATGGATTATGGGCAAATTTTGTCATCATGCGAACAGGCCATCAATTCCTGTGGTGGACATCGACCATTGCCACAGGTGCGGACTGCCATGTGTTGTGCTCCTTTGACAAGCCCCAATTGTTGGCCACCCTCGATTGGGCCTCAAAATCTGGGATTCAAATCCAACTCGTTCAACGGGATATGCGCCACCGAAAACTGAGGTGTAATACCCCAATCCAGCCCGGCAATCACCCCAGTCGCCTCAAGGATTATGTCGTGAGAATATTCAATCAGTAGGGAATCAGTCAGGGCAAAGGCGAGACGCCAAAAGCGTTAACAAATTGTCCATATCTGCTCGGTGAAAAGTCGAGAAAATGAAAACCAGTCTCATAGATTGCCCACGAAACGGATAGTCCGTATTCACCTCACCGAGACCGATTCACAACCAAATGGACAAGCACGACCTCATGATTCTGGACATCGTTCAGCAACACAAGCGAGAACAGCAAGAACACATTAGACTCGCGGCGCTTGAACGGAACTTTTGGAAGAGAATCGAGGGAGACGTGACGCTCAGTGTAGGTCAAGCGAGAATCGGCGAGAGAATCACCCGCCTTTACCTCGACGGGTTGATCCAGAATAAAAACGGATACATGTTGACCAAAAAGGGAAGAGAAGCCCTGAATATGGAAACCGAGCGCCTGGCGCACGTGGCCTGAAGTCCAGTTATCCCCTTACGA
>CAXHAW010000428.1:0-1850 GCA_964014525.1 uncultured bacterium | reverse complement strand
TTCTCGGAATTCGATACCGCGGTGCTGCTCAACCTTTGTCGCTCACAAATCCCATTGCGCCAAATGACAAATAAATTAGATTACCAATTTTATTGGCTTTTTACGGTCAAAATTGACCCTGAGAACGCACCGGATGCGCAGGCTTCGACTCGACCATTTCCGCCGTAATCTGCGGAATGGGCAAATTGGGACTTGGCGCGGGCACTGCACTGGTGGCCGGCAACATGATTGGATCGGGCATCTTCCTGCTCCCGGCGGGTCTGGTCGTCTACGGTCGATTCGGCTTGATCGGATGGTGCTGTGCAGCCTTGGGGGCCCTTTTGCTTGCAGCCGTGTTCCGTCGTTTGGGGATGGTGCAACCCGAGGCGCCAGGCGGCCCCTATGCTTATGTGCGACGGGCGTTTGGTGATCTCCTAGGCTTTGTGGTGGCCTGGGGATACTGGGTGTCTATCTGGTGCACCAATGCGGCCATCGCCGTCGCCTGTGTGGGCTACCTCGGTGTCTTCTTCCCCGCCTTGGCTTCCAATGCAGTTTTGGCAGCTGGCACTGGTGCCGGGCTGATCGTCTTGTTTACCGGCATCAATTCCGGCGGCGTCCGCAAGATGGCGGCGGTTCAAATCGCAACGACCGTTTTGAAAATCGTGCCGCTCCTCGCCTTGGGGCTGCTGGGACTGCCCTTCATCAACGTGGACCACCTCTTGGCCGATGGCACATTTGAAGGCGGGGCATTTGGCGCCATCACAGGCGCGACCACGCTCACCCTCTTTGCCTTCTTGGGTGTGGAATCCGCTGCCATTTCGAGCGCCCGACTCAGGGACCCCAAGCGCGACGTGGGCCGCGCCAGCATCCTTGGCACCCTATTGACCACGGTGGTGTACCTCCTGGGCTCTGTGGCCGTGATGGGAGCGCTGCCCCCTGAGGTGCTGGCAAACTCGAGTGCCCCCTTCGCAGAGGCTGCCGGCGCCTTTTGGGGAGCGTCGGCGCGCCCCATAATGGCGGCCGCTGCAATCGTGGCCACGCTTGGCGCGCTCAACGGCTGGCTTTTCATCCAAGGCGAATTCCCCATGGCGGCGGCGGACGACGGCCTGTTCCCTGCCGTCTTCGCCAGTCGAAACCGAGCGGGTGTCCCCTTCATCGGAATCGCCATCTCGTCTGGCCTGGCCTGCGCCGTCTTGCTCCTGAATTTTTCAGACTCCCTGGTGGACACCTTCACCTTCATGATGACGCTGTCCACCCTGTCGACACTGGTGCCCTTCTTGCTTTCGAGCTTGGCACTTCGCCAATTCCTTCGCGGCCAAACGGATGAAAATGGGGGGCGCATTCTCGGGCTGGTGACTGCGATGTTCTGCGGCTGGGTTATTTTAGGGTGCGGCTGGGAGGTTCTGCTCTACGGTGGGATTTTGCTGACTGTTGGGCTGATTCTCTTCGGCTGCCGATCCGCTTTGAAGTAACCCGATGACACCATTTCACGTCGACCCTGACATCCGGAAAGCAGAAACCCTGCCCGGCGAGTTCTACACCCGGGATGACGTCTTCGAGCGCTTGAAATCAGCCGTATTTGCCCGCAGTTGGCAGTGGGTTGGCCACGGGCCCACCGCGCTTCCCCACGCGGGTTCAGTGGCCCCATTTACCCTGCTCGAAGGCATGATCGACGAGCCCCTTGTGCTGACCAAGCAGCCCGATGGCACGGTGCATTGCCTGTCCAATGTCTGCACACACCGGGGCAACCTCGTCGTGGAGGCGCCCGGCAAACAGCGCCAGCTGGCCTGCCGCTATCACGGCCGTCGATTTGGCCTTGACGGCACCTTCAAATTCATGCCCGAATTCGATGACGTCGAGGGGTTCCCAAG
>CAXHAW010000427.1:0-1851 GCA_964014525.1 uncultured bacterium | reverse complement strand
ACTGGGGCCTCTTTTTGGTCCCCATTGGGGTCATTGTGCTGATTGCACGCAAGGTGTCTCCGGTTCCCGCCCTATTTCTCGGCGTCTTGGGGGGCGCCATCGCAGCGGCCCTCGCACAGCCGGACCTGATCCGGACGCTTGGCACAGACTCGATTGGTCCTGTTCTCGGACTCGGAGAGACCTACTTGGGAGCGGCCTTCTCCACGCTGATGTCTGCTGCTGCCTTGAGCACGGCCATCGAAACTGGAAATCCGGTGGTCAATGACCTCCTGACCTCGGGAGGCATGGCTGGCATGCTCAATACGGTTTGGCTGATCATTTGTGCCCTCACCTTTGGCGCGGTCATGGGCGCTGCCGGATTCCTCGAGCGCATCACCACTGCAATCCTCTCCGCTGTCAACGGGACCTTCTCTCTCGTCTTTGGCACGGCCTTTTCCAGTGTGGTGTTCAACGTGATAGCTGCCGATCAATACATCGCCATCGTGGTGCCGGGCCGCATGTTCCGTGAAGCTTATGAAGAGCGTGGCATGGCCCCACAGTTGCTCAGCCGCACCCTTGAAGACGCGGGAACAGTGACGAGTGTGCTCATCCCTTGGAACACCTGTGGTGTCGCCCAGAGCGGGGTGCTCGGGGTCGGGGTGCTCGCCTTTGCCCCGTACTGTGTATTCAATTACGTCTCACCCCTGATGACCCTTTTGGTCGCCGCACTGGGCTTCCGAATTCCAGCGCCCAAGGCAGTTTCAACCTCTTCCGAGGCCGCAGAGTAAACCACAAGGGCCCTCGCCTGTTGAATAACCCATGGAACAGGACGCCTATCAATCCCTTCAGGATGACCGCACCATTCGGGTGGAGCGGGCGGCGGAGAACAACCTGCAGCACATCGATGTGAACATCCCCCGCAACCAGCTGGTGGTGGTGACCGGGGTCAGCGGTTCGGGAAAATCAAGTCTGGCGTTCAACACGCTCCACGCCGAGGGGCAACGGCGGTATTTGGAAACCTTCAGTGCCTATGCCCGGCAGTTCATGGGCGGACTGGAACGCCCCAAGGTGGAGCGCATCACTGGCCTGAGTCCCGTGATTGCCATCGAACAGAAAACCATCAGCCGCAACCCGCGGTCCACGGTCGGCACAGTCACGGAGCTGCTCGACTTCCTGCGCGTCTTGTATGCCCGAGCGGCCACAGCCTATTCCAGCGCAACGGGCGAGCCCATGGTCCGGTTCACGGACGAGGGCATTCTGTCTAGAATCATCGAGGACTACGGCGGGGAGCGCCTCCTGCTTTTGGCCCCGCTGGTGCGCGGTCGAAAGGGCCACTATCGCGAGCTGTTCGAGACCATCCAGAAGCAAGGCTACTTGCGGGCGAGGGTCGATGGAGAGGTGGTCGAACTCGAACCTGGCTTCCGCGTGGACCGATACAAGGTGCACGACATCGAAGTGGTGGTGGACCGCATCGTGGTGCCCGACCCACCCGCCTTAGACGAAGACGGAAAGCCGGCGAGCGAGGAGGCGGCCCGCGTGATGCGGTCGTTGCGCACAGCGCTGGCCATGGGCAAGGGGAGCATGATGGTCCTTCCGGTGGACGATGCCGTTGCCCGCCATTTTTCGCGGGCACTCATGTGTCCAACCACGGGCATCAGCTACCCCGAGCCCGAGCCCAACCTCTTTTCGTTCAACTCTCCCTATGGCGCATGCAGCACGTGCAATGGCTTGGGCCAAGTCGCCGAGGCCTCCCGGGAGCTCATCATCCCCGACGGCACCAAGAACCTGCGCCAAGGAGGGCTTGCCCCGCTCGGCGCCCTAAAGGCCTGTCTCTTATACACATCTCCGAGCCCACGAGACTTCACGGAATCT
>CAXHAW010000426.1:0-1851 GCA_964014525.1 uncultured bacterium | reverse complement strand
CGCCAAAGAGGCTGATGGCGTCGCAGAACGTCCAGCCAAGGGCCCAATCGTGTCCTGAGCCGGAGCCGCACTCCAAATTGAGCGTATCGGTTGCTGTCGTGCCGCTTGCATTGAAAGCAAAGGTGTAGTCCACGCCAAAGGCATTGTTAACCACAATATTGTTTGCGACAGCATAAGCAGCGAGCTGCTCATCCCCATCCTCGACCTCGCTACCATCGTAGTCGATGGCAGCATCCCCGACGATGGTAATGTCCATCAAGGTCAAGTCACCGGCGACCCAACGGTCGAACGCGTCCTCTGGTGTCTCCTTGTCCTCAATCTCAATGCCCTCAGACACGTTGGTGATGACGGCATTGGAAACGTGTCCCCCAGAGCCGTTTCGAAACAGAAGGCCTTGATTGCCTCCCACGCCCACAATGGTCCAACCGGAAACGGTTGGCGTGGAAAATGGCATTTCATCAGCGGACACATTGCCGTCATCAGAATCGTCTCCGTCCAACTCACCACCGCGGTCACCAACGGCCGCAGGCTGATCCTGAATGGCAAGCCAGTTCTCATTGGCTCCACCGTGGTAGCCTTGGTCCCAGTCAAAGCTGTCGTCACCGCAAAAGGCAACGACCGCATTTTTCACAGACACTGCACCACCGAAAAATTCAATGCCATCGTCAAGGTTGGAAACCACCTCTACATTCTCAATCATGGTTCCGGACCCTACACCTGCTAGGGTAATTCCGTTAATCTCATTGGCAGCACCGAGCTCGGCACCACCGTGACGAACAGAGACATAGCGAAGGATTCCACTGTTGTCCGTGTCGTCATCACCTCCGTAAGAAGCCTGATCGTTGTCAGCCGGAATGCCTTCAACCTGAGCCACACCACCAAAATTGGTGGTGGCGTTACCGAGAACGATGAGTCCACCCCATTGGCCGCGGGTGTCATAGGAGACGGAACCGTCGAGCGGATCGGCCTCATAGGTCATGATGATGGGGCAATCGGCCGTGCCGTCGGCAATCAACTGGCCTCCACGCGACACAATCAGTGCAGCAGCATCAGCGCCGGATCCAGCACCCCCTTTTACCACCGTACCGGCCTCAATCGTCAGCACCTGACCATTCTGAACAAACACGTACCCATCCAGCACGTAGGTATTGTCACATGTCCACCCCGTCGTTCCGGTTCCACCACCAGAGACGGTAACCACGGGACGATCTGAAATGGGCGGACAATCGCATTGGGCTGCTGCAATACTGGCCAAACCAAACAGAAAAAAGAAAACAGAAAAAAACCGCATGTCATAAAAGATTTGAGACGCGAATAAATCCCTTGAATTCCAACAAAAGATGAAGGGGACAAAACCAAAATGTTAAGGATGCGTTAGACCGAATAAACCGTCTTCAAGCGCCTCAGAATTGTGCAGACCGGGTCCTCACGACCATCTCATCCAAAAACAACCAACTTTCTAAACCCGCAGCGTCATGCCAGTCGGGGCAAGCACCTCCATTAACCACCGTCATTCGCACAAACCGGGCCTTCGCATCCACTTCCAGATCATCCGGCCTCAGCTCAATTCGCTCTTGGCGGTCGTCCCGTTCAAGCACAGATGAAGGCTCAGATTTGGCCATCTGAAACCAAACTAGACCGTCTAGGGACCCTTCCCAAACCACCGCCTTCGGCTGAAAAATCCAGGCATCCTGATACAAGTAGACCCCCGTTTCTAAACCGACAATGGTGTCCACCCGACCCAAGTCAACCATAGCGACCATGTCCTTGCCTTGTGAGGCCTGCCATGATCCGTCGCGAAAGTCTGAAGACCCTGTCTCTTATACACATCTCCGAGCCCACGAGACTTCA
>CAXHAW010000425.1:0-1855 GCA_964014525.1 uncultured bacterium | reverse complement strand
CTTCCAAACCCAAGCGCCGTCCCGCCCTGAAAGATGCCGATGCCCCGCTCCGCCTCAATAAGTACATCGCAAACTCTGGCGTTTGCGCCCGACGAGAGGCCGACATTCTCATCACGGCAGGCGCCGTCACCGTCAACGGAAACGTGGTCACCGAATTGGGCACAAAAGTCCACCCAACCGACAAGGTGGTGGTCGAAGGCCAGCGAATCAAGCCGGAAAAAAAGCATTACCTCATCCTGAACAAGCCCAAAAACTTCTTGGGCACCGCAGGCGACAAGCAGGGACGCCGCACCGTCATGGACCTCGTAAAAAATGCCACCCGTGAAGTCCTGTTCCCTGTGGACAAGATGGAACGAATGGACACCGGCCTTCTGCTGTTCACGAACGACCCCGAGATGGCCGAAAGAATGAGGGCCTCCGGCACCAAGTTTCGCCAACTCTACCACGTGACCTTGCGCCAAAAGTTCCGGGCTGAGCATCTCGCAGACATGATCAAAGGGGTCGAAACCGAGCGCGGCTTCATCAAGGCATCAACGGCCGAGTTCATCGACGAATCCAAAAAACCGAAGGAAATCGGAGTCGAAATGCACTCCAACCGACCCAAAGCCCTCGCCATCATGCTCGAGCATTTGGGCTATGACGTGGAGCGACTGGACCGCACCGTGCTCGGCCCCCTGACCAAAAAAGACCTGCCAAGGGGCCACTGGAGGGCCCTGAGTAGAGAAGAGCTCAACCTGCTCCGAATGAGCCTGTAACCCCATTTGATTCCGAATTCAACAGCCGTGTCAAACAGCCTCGTCATCATCCCCACATACAACGAGAAGGAGAACATCACCCAGATGCTCAACACCGTGATGGCGCTGACACCGAAGCGCGGTGAGGCCTTCGATGTTCTCGTGGTTGACGACGGCTCACCAGACGGCACCGGAGACCTGGTCCGAGCTGCACAAGACCACCACGAAGGGAGAATTCACCTTATTGAACGATCGGGAAAACTGGGACTCGGGACCGCCTATATCAAAGGGTTCAAATGGGGCCTAAAAAACGGATATGGGTACCTGTTCGAAATGGATGCAGATTTCAGCCACAATCCCAACGACCTCGAACGGCTAAGAGAAGCCTGCATGGATGGCGCCGGCGTCGCAGTTGGGTCCCGATATACCAAAGGCGGGGCAGTTTCCAATTGGCCGTGGCATCGCATCGCCATGAGCTATGGCGCCTCTCTCTACGTCAATACAGTCCTCGGTCTGGGGGTCAAAGACCCAACAGCAGGGTTCAAATGCTATCGGGCACAAACCCTTCGCACCATTCAGTTGGACCTCATCCATTTCATCGGCTATGCGTTCCAAATCGAGATGAAATACAACGCAAAGCGCCTGGGCTTCTCCATCACAGAAGTCCCCATCACATTCATCGACCGGGAACTCGGAACCTCCAAGATGAGCCTGAACATCTTCCGGGAGGCCTTTTGGGGCGTTTTACAAATGCGCCGATTTGACATACAGCCCAACACCTCAAAAGACACATGACCCACCTTTTCAGCGGAGGCACTCTGATCCACGAGGGCAAAGTCGAGAGGGGCGATCTGCTCATCGATGGTGACCGAATCCAAGCGGTCGGTGCCAATCTGGAACAACACGAAGACCCAACAATTGCGTCGGCAGCGCAGAAAGCAACCCGACATGATTGCAAAGGACTTCACCTCCTTCCTGGCCTTATCGACGACCAAGTTCATTTCCGTGAACCCGGATTGACCCACAAAGCAGAAATCGCCACTGAATCCCGTGCCGCGGTGGCCGGTGGCATTACCTCTGTCTCTTATACACATCTCCGAGCCCACGAGACTTCACGGAAT
>CAXHAW010000424.1:0-1856 GCA_964014525.1 uncultured bacterium | reverse complement strand
TTGCGATGCCAGCACCTTCTACGAGGAGGTGAGTTGGTGTGTGGGATGTGGGCAGAATGCCTGCGGATTCACTTGGAGTTGGGACCCTGCGGACAACTTGACCAATCCCAACAGTGCGCAGCCAACGGTGAATACGTTCGATGGTACACCGACCGAATACGTGGTGTTCGTGGAGCCGATTGGTCTCGAAAATTGCGCCACCACCGATACCGCACTCGTGGTTCCTGGATTCGAATACACGACGGATTACAATGACCCAACCTGTCTGATTACCGATGGCAACATTGAGTTGAACATTTCTGAGCCTGCTGCAGAAGGCCCATGGGATGTCCAATTAAGTGATGTGACAGGTGTGTTGCAGCAGCAGAGCTTTGGTGGGGGATTGTTGGTCTTTGACAACCTTGAAGCGGGCAATAACACCTTGGAGGTTTCTGATCAGATTGGATGTTCTTACATCAGCGAGTTTGACCTGGCAGACCCTGAACCACCGGCCATTTCTGTGAGTGATGATGTGCTGATTTGCATCAATGGCACGGCGGTCTTGACTGCCGAGGCAGAAAGTGGTGGGCCATACGGCTACAATTGGACGGAAAATGGAGACCCTGTGGGCCAAGGTGGCTCCATATTGGTCAGCCCCAACGGCACGACAACTTATGACGTTCAGGGCGTGGATGCGGCAGGTTGCATTACACTGCCTGGCTCTGTCACGGTCGGGATCTACGATGGGTTCACTGTGGACATTACAGCAGATGATTTGATTTGTCTCGGCGACGAGGTGTTGCTCTCGGCCATCAATGTGACGGGGGGAGAGGGCAATGGTTATGGCTTCGACTTCGCGTATGACGGGGTCACCTTTGCTTCTGGCGAAGAAGACGAAGTGGGTTTCGTTCCACCCTTGACCGGTGAATTCTGCGTGACGGTGACTGAAGCGTGTACCACGCCCGCCGTATCCGCCTGTCTTGAGGTGGAAGTTGAACAGCCGTTTGACTTGGTCATTTCGGCGGACACAACGCGTGGATGTGTGCCAGAGGCGATTCCCTTCTCCCACAACATCCCTGCGGCGCTTGTTCAGACCCAAGCCTGGGACTTTGGTGATGGCGGACAAAGCGCGGAATCTGTGCCGGTTCACATTTATGATGACCCCGGCGTCTACGACGTCGTCCTGTCGGTCATCACGGCCACGGGTTGTGTGAACACCGACATTGAGGACAATTTCATCCAGATATACACCCCGCCCAGTGTCGGCTTTGATGCCGGACCACAACCGACAACAGCACCTGAGACGAGAATTGAATTCGAGAGTGCGGTGTCTCCCAATGTGATTGAGTGGGATTGGACCTTCATCATCGGGGTTGAAGATGCGGTGAGCAATGAGCCGGATCCGACGTTCACATTCCCCATGGGCCAAGGCGGCATTTATCCGGTCACACTGGCTGTCTTGGACACGAACGGTTGCGAAAGTCAGGTGACCCGAAACGTGGAAATATTTGACTTCTTCAATGTGTTCATCCCCAACGCATTTACGCCCAACAACGACGGATTCAACGACCTGTGGGCCGTGTACGGTACGGACATTGACCCGGACCGTTTTGAATTGAGTGTGTTCAACCGGTGGGGGGAGGAGGTCTTTCAAACCACGGACCTTGACGAGGGCTGGGTGGGTCAATCGGACGATGACAAGTTGGACCCCACCACTTGGTACTATGCTCTAGACGGCGTTTACGCTTATCGAATTGTGCTGTACTCAGAGTCTACAAATGAGAAACGTGAAGTCAAGGGCTTCATCAACATGACCCGATAAGGTTCTCAGTGTAGGGTCCATAAAATTGGCCGCCCTTTTTGGGCGGCCTTTTTTT
>CAXHAW010000423.1:0-1860 GCA_964014525.1 uncultured bacterium | reverse complement strand
GCTTGTTGATCTCGCTTGACATCTTGGCCACAATCCGTGTTGGACCGATGCCAAAAGAAGCGGTGAGGTTGACCACTTCTTTGATCGCCTTTTGGAGTTGACCAGCCAAAGCCAGCGCAGCGTCCCAATCCCCTTCAACCGTTTCCGTCACATCAAGATAGGCTTCGTCAATGCTGGCCTTTTCAAATAAAACGGCCGGTTCACGGAGACAATCCATCACCTTCCGACTGGCCCGGCTGTAGAGGCTACGGGTTCCGCGAATGTAGACCCCCGGTCCAAAAGGTGATGCTGGACACCGCCTCCATGCCTCGGAAACGGGCATGGCTGAGCGAATACCGAATTGGCGAGCTGCGTAATTGCAGGTGGAAACAATGCCTCGCCCACGGCCTTGTTTAGGGTCGGAACCGATGATGAGAGGAATGGATTCATCGAATCCGTGGTGAATGGTTTCAACCGCGGCATAGAAGGCATCGAGGTCGCAATGGATCAGAATACGAGGCCCGAGCGCCTCAACGCTGTTGACCTCCTCGACCACATACCAACAACAACGCCATCGGTGTTTGAACTTGATGTTTGTTCAGTTCAACTTGAGGGGTCTTCGTAAGGATAGACGACCCTCCAAACCGGCCGTCAATGATTCACATGGAACGCAACACACCGGAACCCAGCAGAGGCTTCGCCCTCACGCAACGTCGCCAAGGTATTGACCCAACACATGTTCAACCCATACAAGGCCAGATCTACCATCTGTGCGGACCTGGGCGTTCGGGTAAGAGCATGCGGGCCGTCAGCGAGCATTGGGTGGCGTGTGCTCTCGCTCGTGGCGAGGTTGTGCATTGGGTTGACGGAGCCTGCCGAATTGACCCCGCACGATTCATTCCTCTTCTCGAATTTTTAGAAGCGGATGTTGAAGCCTGCCTCGCTCGATTATACCTAAGTCGTGGTTTTACGCTGCACCAGTTCGACCGGCAACTCGAGCGTCTGCCCGATGAACTCGCCATCACGCGTTCGCCCATGGTTGTGGTCGACGGATTGCTGGCCATGCACAATGACGATGCCATCTCGCCGTTGGAGTCGCGCATCCTGCTAAGGCGACACATGCACATCCTGCGAGAACTCGTTCATCGAAGACAAACAGCCGTTGTGGCCATCACGGGAAGGGTGGATGATCCACACACGCACATACGTCATATTCAGTACATTCAACGGCATGCACAGAACCACCTTGAGGGGAGATGGCAGGGGCGGAGACGGGACCGAAGGCTGCATCTAAGGCATCGTCGAACCGGGATTTCGGGTCAATGGTCGCCATTCCATACCGACCCTCAGACCCGTTTTCAGTTTCCTCCACCACAGGTCATCCCTCAAAATCACCTTCCGCCGATGGATATCCTGCCGCTCCACCATCACCGCCCATGAACGACAGGAGGGTCGGTTGACTCCCGTCATCACGCAACTGGTCCGTAGTCCATCCAAAGGGAGCGAGGAGAGCCCAGATTGCACGCTCGGCAAGTTCACCATAATGGCTCACACAACCTGCCCCGGAACCAGTGTAGCCCTCCACTTCTTCAGCCAACATCACGCGTTCCAACAAGTGCTCCGATGAACGGTTCAATACAACGTAGCGCACCTTTCCTCCAGGAGGCACCTCAAAACCACGTTCATGGGCACGGAGAAGGGCGGCGTACGTCAAATTCTTCACGCGGTAATCTTCCACTCCTCGACTGGTTCTTCGGGCAATGATCAGTTGGTCCAGGGGAATTTGGCTAGCGCTCAAACGTCGCAGTTCTGTGCGGTAATGCCGCCAAACTGAACGCTGCACCTCATAGGAAGGAACGCCATCGACACGTTCCCCTTCAG
>CAXHAW010000422.1:0-1868 GCA_964014525.1 uncultured bacterium | reverse complement strand
ATTCCGTGAAGTCTCGTGGGCTCGGAGATGTGTATAAGAGACAGGTCGAAGCACAGAAAGGCCGAGGTAGTCCTTTCTGAAAGCATGCCCCCATTGGCTCACACAATGGGCTTCGTCTATGGCAACAGTCCTCACGGGCATGGTTTGACATGCCGATACAAATGTGGGTTGGGTGAGTCTCTCAGGGGCCACGAAAAGAAAACCGCCGGGGCCATGCTGAAAACGAGACAGTGTCCGCTCGGCCTGTTGAGGATGAAGTCCCGCAGAGATCAAGGCTGCATCGATTCCAGCTGTCTTCAAACCCTGGACCTGATCCGCCATCAATGCGACAAGGGGCGTGATGACCAAACAGACCCCGCCGCGATACAAACCAGGAACTTGGTAGCATATGGATTTGCCTCCTCCCGTGGGCAGAATTGCCAAAACATCCTTTCCCGCCGCCGCAGCCAGCACCACGGGCTCCTGAACCGAGCGGAAATGGGAATGACCCCAATGCTGCTTGAGCAGCAATTCAAGGTCGTGCAGAGAAGGATGCGATGCAGCGTTGGATGGCATTGCAGAGGTTCAAATCGAGGATGCACAGAGGGGACGGAGTACCTTGCCGTCCGTATTCTTACATCCCCACACTACAAACCACCGAAACATGCTCGTAGCAGGCAATTGGAAGAGCAACAAGTCATTCAACGAAGCGCTAGAATTTGCACACGATTTTGCGCGATTTCCGAAAGCTCCAGACGGAGTGGAGGTGATGCTGGCACCGCCAGCTCCATATCTCGGGGCCATGGGCGCCCAAGAACTGCCGTTTTTGTTGGGCGCTCAGAATGTATCGGCCACAGGGCCCGGCGCACAAACTGGTGAATTCACTGCTGATATGCTGTCCGGATGTGGAGTTCGGGATGTCATTGTTGGTCACAGCGAGCGGAGAGACGGTCATGGAGACAATGATGACCGGGTTGCCGAAAAGGTCATCCGGGTATTGGATGCTGGACTTCGGGTGGTGTTCTGTTGTGGGGAACGCCTTCAGGACAGGCAATCCGACGTTCATTTTGACAAAGTCTTGCGCCAATTGGAGTCGGGAGTGTTGCACCTGCCTGCCGATGTCATGGACCGCGTGGTGATCGCCTATGAGCCAATCTGGGCCATCGGCACAGGGTTGACGGCGACATCCGATCAGGCCCAAGAGATGCATGCGGCCATTCGCAAATGGCTTTCGGAGGCCTACGACAAGGACATTGCTCGAGCCATTCCACTGTTGTATGGTGGCAGTTGCAAACCATCCAACGCCGATGAGCTCTTCGCTTGTCAAGATGTGGATGGCGGTCTCATCGGTGGGGCGTCTCTCGACCCCGACTCTTTTCATGCATTGGTTGAGGCTGCGGGCAGGGCCGTATTGAACCAACAGCCGACCCAGGCCTGATTGTGGGCTGGTTGCGCATCCAGGTGGAGTGTCATCCGGCAGAGCCGGGGAGGGACATTGCCACAGCGTGGTTGGCTGAGGCTGGCTGCAGCATGTTTGAGCATGATTTAAATGCGCTGCATGCCTTTGTTCAAGAGGACGAGTTCGACCGGGAGGCAGGGGAGGAAGCCAAGGAAAAGCTCACCGCACTCGGTTTGATCAAGTGGCATGTTCATCCGGTAGAAGAAGAAAATTGGAATGCCCGGTGGGAAGCGGACTACCCTGAAGTCGAAGTGGAAAAAGCCGTGCGAGTTTCGGCGCCGTTTCACGGCAGAACCGCGCCTGACGGATTCGCTCACCAGATGATTATTCAGCCCCGAATGGCCTTCGGCACTGGCCACCACGAAACAACACGCGGCTTGCTTTCTGAGATGGCCGGGATGAAGTGGAAAGGACGGCGTGTGCTGGACAT
>CAXHAW010000421.1:0-1873 GCA_964014525.1 uncultured bacterium | reverse complement strand
TACACAGGTAGGATCGTCGGCAGCGTCAGATGTGTATAAGAGACAGGGCGGGCCCCTCGCTTGATTTCCCCCCAATCGCCCCCTCGTACCTTCGTTGGGGAATGACCAGCAAACCTGACATCCGTGCCTATGACGACGATGCGCTTAAAAAAGCGCTCGTTGACATGGGGCAACCCGCATTCCGAAGCAAGCAGATTGCGGATTGGATCTGGTCCAAAGGTGCCTCCACATTTGAAGAAATGACCAACCTTCCGCAAGACCTTCGGTTGGATTTGGAGGTCGGGTTCGGCCTTCACCCGATCGCCCCAGAGGAAGAGCAGGTTAGCCGCGATGGCACGGTAAAGTGTGCCTTTCCAATAGAATCCGGAAAGGTGGTGGAGGGGGTGCTTATCCCCGCAAAGGACCGAATGACGGCCTGCATTAGCAGTCAAGTGGGGTGCAGCCTCTCCTGCTCTTTTTGTGCGACAGGAAAGCTCAAGCTCCTGCGCAACCTAAACGCAGGTGAAATGGTCGACCAAGTGAGGCACATTGCCATGCTTGCCGAGCGCCACCATGACCATCGCCTGACGAACATCGTCTACATGGGCATGGGAGAGCCCTTGTTGAATTACCGAAACGTGCTCGCGTCCGTTGACCGGATCACGGGCACACCCGGGCTGGGGATGAGCCCGAAGCGCATCACGGTATCCACTGCGGGAATCGCTAAAATGATTCGAAAACTCGGTGACGATGAGGTCAAGTTCAACCTTGCGCTCAGCTTGCATGCCGCTGAGGACGGCAAGCGGAACCGCATCATGCAAATCAACGAGTCAAACGACCTTGCCAGCCTCCGCGATGCGCTCATGCACTTCCACGAAAAGACCGGAACACGGGTCACCTTCGAATACATTCTTCTTGGTGGATTCAATGACGATATAGAAGACGCCCGCGACCTCGCCAGGTTTGCCGCCTGTGTTCCCTGCAAGGTCAACCTCATCGAATACAACCCCATCGACGACGCACTTTTCCGCAAGGCAGATGCCCGAAAGACTGATGAATTCAAGGATCTGCTTGAAGACAAGTTCAACATGGTGGTCAACGTTCGCCGCTCCCGCGGAGAAGACATTGATGCCGCTTGTGGCCAACTGGCCAACAAAAACAAGTTCGCTGCCGGCCAAAGCTGACGCTCAGTCCAGCTTCAGGACAGCGAGGAAAGCCTCTTGTGGAACCTCCACAGAGCCAACCTGACGCATCCGCTTCTTGCCCTTCTTCTGCTTCTCCAGAAGCTTTCTCTTTCGGGTGATGTCACCCCCATAGCATTTGGCTGTCACGTCCTTTCGAACCGGCTTGATGGTCTCCCTTGCAATGATTTTGGCTCCGATGGCAGCTTGCAGCGCAATCATGAACTGCTGTCTCGGAATCAACTCCTTCAGCTTGGCACAGATTTTCTTGCCCAACTCAAATGCATTGGACCGGTGAACCAATGCTGACAAGGCATCCACTTGGTCTCCGTTGATTAAAATGTCCAACTTCACGAGCTGAGACGGATGATACTGTTCGGGGAAGTAATCAAAGGATGCATATCCGCGAGACACGCTCTTTAACTTGTCATAGAAGTCGAATACGATCTCTCCCAAGGGCATCGAGAATGTAAGCTCAACGCGGTCTGAAGTAAGGTAAACTTGGTTCTGTAACAGGCCCCGCTTGTTGATGCACAGCGTCATAATGGCACCCACGTATTCTGCTTTGGTGATGACCTGGGCCTTGATAAACGGCTCCTCCACGTGGTCGAGTTTGGAGGGGTCTGGAAGTTCCGATGGGTTGTTGATCACCACGGGCTCGCCCTTCTTTGGATAGCAGACATAGCTCACGTTGGGAACGGTGGTGATGACCA
>CAXHAW010000420.1:0-1881 GCA_964014525.1 uncultured bacterium | reverse complement strand
AATCAACCCAGGCACCACCCTGTGGCGGATACCAACTCGGCTGCCATGGCATCTACCCGAGGAATCTCCCCAAGTGTCATCGACGCCATTTGATCCAAATTCTCCAAATACAATCCGGCCGCCTTGTCCGCCAACATCTCACGCTGCCGACAATACAGCCTCGACCACGTGGCGTGCTGGACAGCATCGTACTGCGGTTGGAGCGATGGCGCATTCATGACAAACGGGTTGTCATTAAGATACAAACGGCGCGAACAAGGCCCTGTGCTTGGCCGTGCTCAGTCCACCACAATCCGCGTCTGCCCTATGGAATGGCTCCCGCCATACCATTGGACGACATGAACGCCACGGGACCAATCCGACACATCCACCGTGCCGCGGTCCTGGGTGCAGGTGCCCCGCGCATGAAGCCGTCCATCGGACCCAATGACCGCATAGCTGTCAGCACCGACGGGGCGTTCAAGCGTCACTTCGCCTCGGGCTGGATTCGGGTAGGCACGGCCCATCTGCACCCTGTCGGAAACCGACTCTAGGCCCACGGACACGTCTCCATTGGCGAAAGCATACTGGCCCTTGCGAAGCCGAGACACCTTGAACACCCCACCCCCATTGAACGCCGAACCCATTTGAATCTCATAATCAGGGTATTCAACCCAAGGCTCGGCCGGAGAAGCCCGCCAGGCGAGAAATGCATCTGCCTCCGTCTGCCCGTAGAGGTCGAAATCGAGTTCATCCTCATCGCCGCCGCGATACGTAAAACGCGCATCGAAAAGCAATCCTGATTCAGGCCATAAGCCGTCGATGGTCCAAAAATGGGTGCCGCTGATTTCGTCCACATAGGACGCCTTGTCAGCAGGGGTTTCTCCGGTGGCCCCATCGGCCCCTGCCCAGTGGTGCTCAACGCGGACCAGAGCACTGTCCCCCTCTTGGATTTCATCACAACCAATCCGCATGTCAACCCAAGGCAGGTTCTGCAAAGAAGATGTGCTCGAAATCCAATAATCAAGGTCCATTCTCCCTTGGTTCAAACGCCCCTCGGCATTCAATGCCACCATCCCGGGTTCCAGCGCCGTGGCCACTTCTGCAGTCGCATATTGTCCCCCCACCACAATCTGGGACACCTCGCGGTTTCCCTGCGCATCCCAAACGGTGACATCCAACGGCTCGTTCTCGTGGTGATTCTCACATGCGCGCAACTTTTGCTGAAGGTGCAGGGTGGTCAAGAATCCCCCAGCCTCAACGGATTCCACGGTAGAGGTGCTGTCCAGCACCCATGTCGAGAATCCGGGTTGCCGGATGTGCGCATCAAACCAAGGCGTCAAATCCACCCCTGTGGCCGCTTCCCAAGCCGCCTCGAGCATCACATCGTCCATCGCTCCCCCATAATGGGTCGCCAGCACTTCCTGTCCACCCAAACGGAAGGTCACATCGCCGAGGTAATTGCGCAGGTTGTGAACCACGGACGCCCCCTTATTGTAGCTGTGCCGACCATAAATCTCTGCGTCGGGAATGGGCGACAAGGCCCAAAATCCGAGGTCGTCAATGTGGGCCTGTTCCAAAACAAACTGCTGGTTGTCCTTGACCATCTCCACAAACGCCTCACGGCCACTGAGGAACTCCTCAAACAAATGACTTGAATACTCAGCGAAGCCTTCCTTGATCCACATGTGGTTGTGCACCAAAGGGGACAACATGTCACCCCACCAGTGGTGTCCCAACTCGTGTCCATACAGCCCCTCATTCTGGAAGTTGCTCTGTTGGAGCATGGACAACGGATAGGCGATGTTGGTCGGGTGCTCCATCGCACCCTGCGGGGTGATGACATAGCCAACACGCTGCCAGGCATGCGGGCCCCACCAATCCTCCATCGCGTCGATGCAG
>CAXHAW010000419.1:0-1889 GCA_964014525.1 uncultured bacterium | reverse complement strand
CTGCAAGTCAGAGAGGCTAGGCTCAATGCAGGGGCAGGTTTCATCGTAGCCGTTTGTGGCTCGATGATGACTATGCCAGGGTTGCCTAGCAGACCAGCGGCTATGGACATGGACATGGATGAAGACGGGAACCTCCTCGGCGTATTTGGGTGAGGGAATGGACGTTCTGAAAAAAGACCTCCACGAATGGCGTTTACGGATCCAAACCGTCGACGACCTCTGGGTCTTGCAACGCCTCATTCAACCTGGCATGTCCGTTGGCATGCTCGGTGAACGACGAGACCAAACCACAGCAGGTGATGAGGGAGGGCGTTCAAAGCAAGCTGAACGAAAGAAAATGTGGATTCAATTGGCGGTTGAGCACACCGAACACCAAAGCTTCACCGATGTGCTCCGCATTCACGGTATCATTGAGGAAGCACCCATTGACCAAGGGATGCATCACACCCATGTGGTCGGCTTTCGCGACGACATCAAAGTCTCATCCGTCAAAGGATTCAGCAAACTCGACCGAGACCTACTTGAGGAAAGCCTGCGTGCTGCCAACCAATCTCAAGTCGCCTTATTGGTCGTGGAGGGAGATGAGATGATGCTCTACTTCGTCACTGCCCGAGGCCTCAAAGAGAGCGCCACATGGACCATGCGCGGCGGTGGTAAGCGGGGAGATCTGCGGCAATCGGACAACGTGGCCAAACGATTTCGAGCCAGCATCGTCGACGGGCTAACAAAGCAACTGAATGAAACGATGCCTCTTGTCTTGTGCGGTCCGGGTAAAAACCGCGACCGCATGCTCGCTGACCTCAAAGCGGCGGGCCACCAACGCCCAATGATGTCCATTGGCACCAGCATGGGCGGCCGCGGTGGGGCGAATGAAGTGCTCCGAGATGGCTTGGCAGGAGAACTGCTCTCTCAACACCGGATGGTGCAAGAAATCAGCTACCTGGAAGAGGCATGGAGACGCATCTCCACCAACGGGGCGGTGGCTTATGGACACCAAGAAATCGCTCAAGCCACCGAAGAAGGTGCCGTTGAAACCTTGCTTATTGGGGCCGATGTCCTACGCGAGGAAATCGATTCACAGCGACCCTCGTGGACCACCATTGCCCAACAGGTGGAGGCCTTTTCTGGAACCGTGGTGCAATGTTCGGGCGACCATGATGCGGGTGAGCAGTTGATGGGATTCGGAGGGGCCGTTGCGCTCCTGCGTTATTCGAGGTGAAATGATGGAAAGCATCCTTTTCTCCGACCTCGGCGACAACCCTCGAAGCGCCATGCAAGGAAAACGGTGGTTGATGTTGACCGCCGAGGAACTGCCCCACGCGACCGCAGCACTGGCCTTCAGTGAACTGGAGGATGTCTTGGTGGCGGTTGACCACCGAGGCGAGGTGGTTGAAGAAGGTCTTTGGATGCGAGCGGTACATCTCTTGTTGGTCTCCGATCAAAACGTGGCTCAGTCCCTTCAAGCCAGCAGTGGAATCACCAAGGTCATCGCCACCAACGAACCGATGCAAGAACACCTTTGGTAGGTGGGTCTGGAGGGACTCGAACCCTCGATCAACTCCGTGTAAGGGAGGTGTCATAGCCGCTAGACCACAGACCCGTTCCAGCCTGTGAGCCGCCCTTTTTGAAAAGTGCGCCCCAACGGAACGCTCAAGACATGAACCCGTAACCACGAGTCAATGGATGCCAATATCCAGGCAGCGGCTGCGAAGCTGGTTCGCCGGCTAAAAGAGGGAAACCACTCCTTGACGCTAGCGGAGTCCTGCACTGGTGGCCTTCTTGCAAGTACGCTCACCAATATTGCAGGGGCGAGTACGTGGTTCAAGAAATCCTGGGTCGCCTACGCCAATGACGCCAAGGTCAAGGAACTGGGTGTGGATGAAGAAGAG
>CAXHAW010000418.1:0-1909 GCA_964014525.1 uncultured bacterium | reverse complement strand
GACTTAGAAGACTTCTCTCAGGCCCTTCAACGCCACAAACCGAAGCTTGTGGCGGTGGTGCATGCCTCTAACACACTCGGCACCATCAACCCGGTAGCAGACATTTGCCGCGCCGCCAGAGCCTCCGGGGCCCTTACCCTAGTCGACGGCTCGCAAGCCCTTCCGCATCTTGCCATCAACGTGCAAACCATCGGCTGCGACTTCTACGTCGCCACTGGACACAAGGCCTATGGCCCAACGGGCATCGGCTTCCTTTGGGGCCGCGGGGCACTTCTAGAGGCCATGCCACCTTGGCGGGGTGGAGGGGAGATGATTCGCAGTGTTTCATTCGAAGGCACCACCTACAATGACCTCCCACACAAGTTCGAGGCAGGAACACCGCACATTTCAGGGGGCATCGCTCTTGGTGTTGCCCTTGACTGGATGAACGGCGTCGGTCTCGAAGCAATACAAGAACACGAGGTTGAACTCGTCCAACATGCCCACTTGGCATTGGAGACCATCCCCGGCCTCAACATCATTGGCAAAGCGCCCAAAAAAGTCGGCGTCGTGTCCTTTGTCGTCGACGGTCAACACCCCTATGACCTCGGCACCCTGCTCGATGGTCAAGGCATTGCCGTTCGAACAGGCCATCATTGCACAGAACCGCTCATGACGCATTTGGGACTGGCCAACGGAACGCTTCGAATGTCCTTTGCCGCATACACGACGCGAGAAGAAATAGACCGTGCGGTGATCGCCCTTGAGCGCGCCATGCACATGCTCAACTGATCGATGTCTGTAGACCTGATTGCCTCCCGTCAAAATGAAGTCATCGAAGAGTTCTCTCTCTTCGACGATTGGATGGACAAATACGAGCACCTCATTGAACTCGGAAAAGACGTCCCTGAAATTGATTCTGAAAAGAAAACAGATCAACACCTGATCAAAGGCTGCCAGTCGCGCGTCTGGATGGCCGCCGACGAACAACATGATGGCTCAGTCACGTTCACAGCGGACAGCGACGCCATCATCACCAAAGGCCTTGTGGGACTCATGGTCCGCGTCCTTTCCGGCGCCGATGCCAAAGCCATTGCCGAGGCCGATCTTCACTTCCTCGACACCATTGGCCTGCACCAACACCTGTCTCCCACCCGGTCCAATGGTTTGGCGAGCATGGTCAAGCAGATGAAGCTGTATGCCGCCGCTCTCGCAGCGCGCCGAACCTAACTTACCGCCATGCCCAGCCAGCAAGATGTCATCACGGTCCTCAAGACCATTTTCGACCCCGAAATCCCCGTAGACATCTACGAACTCGGCCTCATTTACGAAGTCAAATTCACGGAAGCAGAGGGGGGTCAAAAGGTCGACGTTCAAATGACACTCACTTCCCCGAACTGTCCTGTGGCAGAAAGCCTTCCAAACGATGTCAAAAACAAAGTGGCCTCCATGGAGGGCGTCACCGGTGCCGAAGTAGAGGTCGTATTTGAACCCACTTGGACCCAGGATATGATGAGCGAGGAGGCCAAACTTGAACTCGGATTCCTGTGATGGAAAAGGTTCCCTACAGCGACACCTTTGACCCTGGAAAAGGTCGTGGTGTCGCCATACTCGGCTCAACGGGATCCATTGGAACCCAAGCACTCGACGTCGTGCGCGCCCACCCCGGTCGGTTCCGCGTCGAGGTGCTCACCGCAGGCCGCAATGCAGACCTGCTGATTCAACAGGCCATTGAGTTCAAGCCCAATGCTGTCGCCATCGCCGACCAAAGCCAAGGCCAAAAGGTCAAAGACGCGCTTTGGGAGCATGACATCAAGGCGTATTCAGGTCAAGAGGCCATCGCCCAACTGGTGGAAACGGAAGGTGTCGACGTCGTCCTGACTGCACTTGTAGGCTTCGCCGGGCTGCGGCCGACAATGAACGCCATTGC
>CAXHAW010000417.1:0-1910 GCA_964014525.1 uncultured bacterium | reverse complement strand
CGTCAGATGTGTATAAGAGACAGGGAACATCCTGCGGCGCATGGGGCTTGCCGGGTCTCGAACCAGCCATGTCAAGTTGATGCTCAATGGCGAATACATGGGGGCCTATGTCAACACC
Organism: uncultured bacterium; assembly: GCA_964014525.1. GTDB lineage: Bacteria > Bacteroidota > Bacteroidia > Flavobacteriales_D > Sanyastnellaceae > UBA8752. The sequence continues at coordinate 1,792 of CAXHAW010000417.1, read as the reverse complement.
GAGCACCTGGATGAAGAGTTCGTCGAGGAGTACTATGACAAGAACGAGGGGAACTTCTACAAGTGTCTGTGGCCTGCGACCCTTGAATACATCAGTCAGAATCCAGACGACTACAAGTTTGAGGTCAATGGACGGCGGGCCTACGATCTCAAAACCAATGAGGAGCAAGACGATTACTCGGACATCGCTGGATTCATCGAGGTCTTGAACAACACTTCAGATGCCGAACTGCCTTGTGCTCTTGAAAGAGAATTCAATGTGGCAGACTTCCTCAAGGTGCAAGCCTTGGATGTGGTCAGCGGCAATTGGGACGGATACGCAGGCAACAAAAACAACTTTTACCTCTATCACAATCCCCAGACTGGGCTCTTTGACTACATCCCCTACGACCTCGACAACACATGGGGTATCGATTGGGTGGATGAGGAGTGGGAGACCCGCGACCCTTACCTCTGGTCCCCCGAATTCCGCCCGTTGTACGACCGGCTCATGGCGATTCCAGAGTACCGTCAATGGTACACCTACTACTTGCGGAAGATGATCCAAGAATGGGCACATCCGGACAGTGTTTCTGACTATCTGAATCCTAGGCATGCCGCCCTTTGGCCTTGGGTCGAATGGGATTCATACTATCTGATGAATTTCGATTTCACCATGGAGGATTTCGATGAATCCCTTGATCAAGCGGCAGGTGGACACGTCGAATTCGGCATTATGCCATGGTTGGAGACCCGGTTGGCCTCACTCCAAGGTCAGCTTGATGCAGAAGTGCCGGTGCTTGTGGTCCACGAGGTTGAAGACAATGCGCCTGTTCTCGATTCGCTCCGCATACGCACCATCGTGGACGGAGCCGGCTACAACGTCGACGTGACCTGCTGGATCGATCCTGGTTCAGGACCCATCCCTTTCGAGATGTTCGACGATGGCGCCCACGGTGACAGGGGAGCAGGTGATGGGACCTGGGGAATCAAGGTGCCCATCGCATGGAACTGGACCAATGTGTCCTACCACGTTCAGGTCACCAGCTCCGCGGGCCTTGAACGCTGGATTCCGTGTGACCCCAAAACCGTCACCGTCGGCACGTCACCCTCTGATTTGGTCATCAATGAACTCATGAGTTCCAATGCCAACAACGTGTCTGATGAGTTCGGTGAGTTCGATGACTGGGTGGAGTTGTTCAATGCGGGAAGCGCTTCCATAGCCTTGGGGGGCAAGTACTTGACGGACAACCTCAACGACCCATCGAAATATGCACTGCCCGAAGGGACGCTGGCGGCTGGCGATTGGGCCTTTTATTGGCTCGACAACGACCCTGATCAGGGGCCATACCACGCCCCGTTCACCTTGTCCGGGGGCGGAGAGGAGATCGCACTGCTTGAATGGAATGAAGCAGCTGGTGTTTGGGTCATTTTGGATTTCTTCCAATTCGGGTTGTCCTATCAGGACGCTTCCCTTGGTCGCTATCCGGATGGCGCTGACTATTGGGTCTGGTTCGCGACGCCGACGGCAGACGCGACAAACAACTACGCCATTGTCCTGGGGCAGGAGGAGGTTCAATTGGATTTGGAGCGTCAATTCGCGCCGAATCCGACCACCGATTGCGTCCGTTGGACAGGAACCCCAGTTTCGGGCAGGCTGTTGGATGGCTCGGGGCGCGAGCTGCTCCGGTTCCCTTCCGCACGTGGACTTTGCCTCATGAAAAGACCCGCTGGGATGTACATCTTGCAGTTCGAGGATGGCACCCACACACGCGTCATCAAGCGCGACTGAGCGACAAGTTCCGTTGGGGCCA
>CAXHAW010000416.1:0-1915 GCA_964014525.1 uncultured bacterium | reverse complement strand
CACAGGTAGGATCGTCGGCAGCGTCAGATGTGTATAAGAGACAGATGCAACCACACCCTTGTGTTTCGATGGCTGTCCCGCCACATTCTCCATGACAATCGAGGAATTGGCAAGAGCCGTCATCTTGAAGAGCCTCAGTATCATAGTTGCACGCAGAGACATTCATGCATCCCCATGCGAACCCTTCTCCTCGGCAGAATTGGAGTGTGAAACTCAAGTCTTCCTCTGGCAGGGACAATAAATTGCCGAAGGCATTACCCGAAGGGTAGTCTGCTGTGCAGCTCGAGATGGCCACTCCGTTGATCAATTCGAAGACGTAAGGTTCTCCCTCTTGCAGGGGGATGTCATCGAAGAAGAATTCCCGCCATTGATAGCCGCTGCTGGACAGGCTGGTGAGACAATTGGACATGCCGAAACAGGTCGGAGAAACCATTTGGCTGGTGTCAATGGGAGTTCCGCCGTTCCAGTCCATGGTGGAGCCAGCATCGCAGGGGTTGAATGACGCGCTATGGCGCAGCACCAATTGTGCACTCACCGCGCAACAAACCTTCAAACGAATGGCCTTCAACAGGCCATCCTCTTGGGGAATAAAACTTTGACCGGTCAACAGTGCCGGGGCACACGAGGGACCGGAAGGCCCTTCCGTGTCGGTCGTGCACCCATCGATGCAGGCGTGGCTGGGAATACCCGTATCACCACCGATGCAACCGCACGGGGTTTCCAGAGCCAATCCGCCGCAGACACCGGCACAGTCTGGATAGCTACACGTTGCGCTCGACACCGTAGCCTCCGGGTCGAAATTGCACGCGAGTGGGTTCATACAGCCGATGCAGCTTCCTGCAAATGTCGCATCGTCTAGGCATCCGCAAATGGGGTCATCATAAGCTGTGCCACCACAGACACCGTTGCAGTCTTCTTGCAAGCAGCTCAAATCTTCAAGAGTGGCGTTCTCGTCATAGTTGCAGGCGGTCGTGTCCGTGCAGCCCGGTATGAGATCAGCCTCGCAGAGGATGATCAAAAAATGCAGATCGAGGTTCGCATCAGGTCCAGTCCCCATGTAGCTGGTTCCTTCGTTGTAGGGGGTGTTTGATTGGGTGGCGGCCAAACCGGACTCGAGTTCAAGGACATATTTTGTCCCAGCGGTCAGGCCCACGTTGTCGAAGTGGAACTGAACGGTCTCGTAGGCGCTGAACCCAGCTTGGTTGACGGCACAGGACGACGTGGTGGTCGCAGGGTAAGTCTCCATGGCACGGGCGACAATGGTGCCCTCATTCCACGCGACCCCGTCCTCCACGGCTCGAATGTTCAGGCGCGCCTCACTGCCTCTGCAAATGGCGAGTTCGACCAGTTCGAGCAGGCCGGTTCCTGGCGCTGTGAAACTTTGTCCAGAACGGAGGCCTGCCACCCATGAAGTCGACCGATGGTCTAGGTGGTGCGGTGTGCAGTCTGCGATGCAGGTCTCTACCGGAATGCCTGAGGTTCCTCCAATGCACCCACAATCGGGATCGAGGATGGCGTCTCCTTGGCATATTCCCATGCAGTCCGCAGTCAGGCAGCTTCCATCATCATATGTGGCCGTGCTGGAGTAATTGCACTGGGTAGGGTCCGTGCACCCGGGAACTTCCAGCTCGTCGCAAATTCCATTGCCATCCGAGTCGGAAAGACATTGGCCGTTACAATCGTAATACGGCTGGGCCTCGGTGCAGCTGCCGTTGTCGAAATCCACCGTTGCATCATAATTGCACCCTGACGGATCTGCACAGCCAAAAGTCAATGCCGCTGGACAGATGGAGGCCGTGTAGACAAGATCTTGTTCTGTGCTCGCTCCGTTCCATACGAATGCCGTACCGTCTGGAGCGTCAAGGGTACATCCAGTGGCGGCCACCCCACTGGCAAGAACGATGACGTATTGAAC
>CAXHAW010000415.1:0-1921 GCA_964014525.1 uncultured bacterium | reverse complement strand
ATCGTCTGGCATATCCCGTCCCCGACATCCGTATCTGTGCCGTCCTGAGTGGAGTCCACAGTGTATTGTCCAAATGACGAAGGGCAAATCAGCAGGGTCCAAATCAAGGACGCACAGCAAACAATGGCTCGATTCATGGGCATGTTACAATGGCGCAAATTACAAACCTCCCAACCCTTGAAAAGGTTGCCGGATTACCAAGATGAACACTGCGCTGAATGTCCCGCAATTGACGAACTTTCCTTCATGTGTTCCATTACCGCCTTGCTGAACCGCGCCAATCCGCTCGCAACAGACAGGAAGTCTGTACTCCACGCCTCCCGAAGCCAACAACATCGGGGTCCCGACTGGTCCGGAATTAAGGAATTCCCCAACGCCATTGTCGCCCATGAACGGCTTGCCATTGTCGACGTCCTGAGCGGTGCCCAACCGCTGATTGACCCAGATTCGGGAACCGTTCTTGCAGTCAACGGGGAAATTTACAATCACCTCGACCTCAAAAAGGACGGGAAAAGTGGTGCTTGCGGTGACTACCCCTTCCAATCGGGAAGCGATTGTGAAGTCATTCTCGCACTCTACAGAAAACACGGTCCATCCCTAGTAGAACATCTGTCCGGCATGTATGCCTTTGTGCTGTTTGACCCCAATCAATCTGAGTGGATCATTGGCCGGGACCCCATTGGCATCATGCCGCTGTACTATGGCACGGATGAAAACGGCCGCCTTTGGGTCGCCTCAGAAATGAAAGCCCTTGTGGAAACCTGCGACGATGTCCGGGTCTTCCCTCCTGGTCACGTGTGGCGTTCAGGAGAGACTGAACCTGCCCCATTCTACACAAGAGAATGGATGACAGGTGATCTCCCAAAGCATGCATATCAACCGGCAGAATTGAGGGGATCACTCACCTCAGCCGTGCGCAGCCACCTGATGGGTGATGTCCCCTACGGCCTGCTTATTTCAGGTGGTCTAGACAGTTCCGTCATCGCCGCCATTGCCATGAAACTGGCCCGAAAGCGAGTAGACGACGGCGACAATACCGAGGCATGGTGGCCGAGGGTACACAGCTTCTCAATTGGACTGGAAGGCTCGCCAGACCTCGCCGCAGCGCAGGAAGTGGCGGATGCCATCGGAACGGTGCACCATCCTCTGCATTTCACCATCCAAGAAGGAATTGATGCGCTCCGCCAAGTGGTGCGACACATCGAAACCTACGACGTCACCACAATCCGGGCCTCCACCCCCATGTTTTTGATGGCGCGAAAGATCAAGGCCATGGGCATCAAAATGGTGCTGAGCGGAGAAGGAGCGGATGAGTTGTTTGGCGGCTACCTGTACTTCCACATGGCACCCGATGCCCGCGAATTCCATGAAGAAACGGTGCGAAAGGTTCTTGGTCTCCACCAATATGACTGCGCTCGAGCCAACAAGTCCATGATGGCATGGGGCATTGAGGCGAGGGTGCCTTTCCTAGACAGGGAGTTCATTGACTATGCCATGGGACTCGACCCCAAATCCAAGATGGGTGGAAAAGGCAAAATCGAAAAGGCAGCCATCCGAAAAGCCTTTGAGGGATACTTGCCAGATCACATCCTCCAACGCCAGAAAGAACAGTTCAGCGATGGTGTGGGCTACGGCTGGATTGACGGACTCCGCGACCATGCCGAGTCCCGCGTCTCCAATGGTGAGATGGAACGCGCCGCCATCCGGTTCCCGATTAATCCGCCAGCCACGAAGGAAGCCTACTTCTACCGCACCTTATTTGAAGATCATTTCCCGACCGCTGCTGCTGCTGCAACGGTGCCCGGTGGCAAGAGCGTGGCCTGCAGCACGGAAAAAGCACTCGAATGGGACGAACGCCTCAAACAAACGATTGACCCAAGTGGACGCGCGGTGGACGGCGTGCACAACGACGCCTATTGAA
>CAXHAW010000414.1:0-1922 GCA_964014525.1 uncultured bacterium | reverse complement strand
ATCCCGGATTGGAGGAACTGGCAGCCTGGGGTCAGAGCGAAGAGGGCACCGGAGCAGACTGCGGCGATGTCGAATCCGGCAGCATTTGTGGCGCCTATTTTCTGTTGAACCATGCAGGCTGAGGCCGGTGCTGGCCGGTCCGGTGTTGCTGTGGCCAGGACAATGAGGTCGAGCTGTGCTGCGTCCATCCCGGCCATGTCCAGTGCATTCTTGGCAGCTTTAGCTGCGAGATCGCTGGTCGTTTCCCCTTGAGAAATCCGACGTTCTCTGATGCCCAGTCTTTCTTGAATCCATTGGTCATTGGATCCGACGCGGTCGAAGTACTCGTTGGGAACAACGTACTCTGGGGCGTAAGAACCCGTTCCGGCAATGATGGCGTTTGGCATGACAAAAATCGAAGGGTCAATGATACGTGACTTATTGTCTGACGCATTTAAATACTGCCCTTTATTATGGACACGGCCGGCCTAAATGTCCTGACTGTGATTCCAGTTGATTTCTGTGACAGACCAAGAGTTTTGATGGAGGACGATGAGCGCCGCGCTTTTGGGCCTGGTGCAGATTGTCATTTGCCCTTCATCACCCGAAGCATTTGAAAATGCTGGCCTTGTCTTGTGTGCAGGAGATGGGTGCCCTTGGAGACATTCATCAGATTGATTTCGAATGGGGGCAGGTTCACCCCCCGGTCGAGTTGCCGGCCTTGAAGGTCCAGCAGTCTCCACCGGACCAGTTCATCAGAGGGGCCTTGAATCCAGATTCGGTCCGATGCAGGATTGGGAAAGGAGCGTAACCGTGCGTTCTCGATGCCCTCAGTTGTAGGGATACCGTTGAGGCTTAGAGCGGCCTGGATTGCTGTGGTGGCTGTCACCTTGCCGTGGCCCCAAACAGGATCTCCTTGTGCCGGGAGTTCTCCCGTATTGTTGTCATCTCTCGCTGTCGTTTCGAGGATGGCCATAACGTCGGTGGGAGTTAGGGCTGGGTTGGCTTCCAGCATCAAGGCCACGATACCAGCGACTGCAGGGCTGCTCATGCTCGTGCCTGAGAGCCTAGCGAATTCATAGGTTGTGCCATTGAACTCCACGGTTTCAGTGACGTTGTATTCGCCGTCTCGGAAGGAGCTCAGTGATGACTCCATGTTGACCCCTGGTGCGCTCAGGTTGGGCTTGAGCCGTCCGTCGAGGGTGGGGCCGAACGTGCTGAAATAGGCCAGCGTCCCGCCGATTTCGTTGCCCCCGGAGTTCACAAAGTCGGAACTGTGTGCTCCGATGGCGATGACGCTTTGTGAACATGCGGGCTGCTGCACGCCATAGAACGGGTCTCCGGAGGTCCAGCCCGGTTGGCCTGCCGAGCTGAAGTCCCACCCCCAATTTCCGACACCGTTGGACAGGTGGGTGTGGTTCCAGGCGTGAACAAGTCCAGATTCCGCGTTCACCTTGAGGATCACGTTGACGTTGGAATTGCCTTTGTGAATGCGCAATTGCACAAAGGGCCTGCCGTTGGCCGGGTGAGCGGATTCCACCGCGACGTCATAGAAGATGGTGTCGTCTCCATTGACGACGAGGTCCGTTTCCCAGAGGTCAGGGCCGTCGGCTGAGTTCACCCACTCGGAGGCGCCAACGACATTGTAGGCACCGTCGGCAAACTCCAAGCCCATGCCAAAAGAGCCGCCAGGCTCGCCCCACAGGGTGAGGTTTTGTCCCCAAGCAGAGGGGTGGGAGGAAAGCGGGTAGAAGGCCACGAGCGACCGGACGGTGTCTTCGACGCTCTCAAAGTTGTGGTCGAAATGGAAGTTGCTGTCGCCGTTGTTTCCATTGGAGCTGACGAAGACGACGCCTTCTTCAGACATCGCGTCAATAAATTGGTTTGCGAGGGACGTTCCGTCTGGGGTGCCCCATTGTGGAAGCCCCCAGCTGTTGTTGATC
>CAXHAW010000413.1:0-1926 GCA_964014525.1 uncultured bacterium | reverse complement strand
GCAAGAATTCAGATTTTTGGAACCCCGCGGGGAGGTCCTTTCCGATGGTCTCTTTGACCACCCTTGGCCCAGCAAACCCAATGAGCGCGTTGGGCTCGGCAATGTGGAGGTCACCCAACATGGCGTAGGAGGCGGTGACACCGCCTGTCGTTGGGTCTGTTAGAATGCACACGTAGGGCAGCCCTGCCTTTGACAGCAGGCTCAGTCGGGCGCTTGTTTTGGCCATTTGCATCAAAGACAGTCCGGCCTCCATCATTCTAGCACCGCCACTCTTGGTGACGCATACATACGGCAGGCCGTTTTTGATTGCGTAGTCAATGGCCCTTGCAATCTTCTCGCCAACCACAGAGCCCATTGACCCTCCGATGAAGCTAAAATCCATTGAGCTGATGACCATTTGCCGACCACCGACCTCTCCCACCCCAGTCCGGATAGCATCTTTCAGGCCTGTCTTGGCCATGGAGGATTTCAAGCGGGCTTCATAGTCTTTTGTGTCCTTGAAATTCAAGGGGTTGGCCGACGCCATCTTGGCTTGAAGCTCGCGGAATTTTCCTCCGTCAAAAAGCAGTGAGAAGTATTGGGCGGATCCGATGCGCTCATGGTGATCGCAATTCGGACAGACCCAAAGGTTCTGCTCGTGCTCTTGGCTTGCAATGACGGTTTTGCACGATGGGCATTTGTACCAATTGCCCTCTGGAATCTCCTTCTTCTCAGCGGTTTTGGTCGTGATGCCTTCTTTCATCCGGCGAAACCACCCGAGGCCATTTCCATCTTGGCTTTCGGCTTCTTGGTCAGCGCTGGGTTGCTTTTGATCTGCCATGATTCAGACCTCAAAGGTAACCGCCTTCAGAAAGGGAGAGAGACGGCGGGATGAATCCGCCAACGTTTTGATGTGGGAGAAACAGCACCCGGGTACCTGAGCGGCCTGCCAAAGTCACATCGAAGGAGGAAATAACCGAAGTCCAGCCTCACCCCTCCTCCTGCGGATATGCCCAGATCCTCGAAGAACCTGTCTCTGGCAAAGTGGGCGTTGGGGCGTTCTGCTTCTGGCCGGGTCATCCAAATGTTTCCCGCGTCAACAAACAAGGCGAGCTGAATCCATTCGTTGATGTAGTGGCGGCCCTCCACGTTGGTTTCGATTCGGATGTCCCCCCTGACCCCTTGCAAATTGGAGTCGCTTTGCCCTGGTCCAAGGCCCATGGCGCGCCAGCCTCGAAGGCTGTTTGGGCCGCCCACATAGAATTGCTTTTCGAAGGGGACGGCAGCGCCTGGTATGGTGGACGCCGCAAGGCCGATAAAGGCCCTTGCGTGAATCCCGGTTCGTTTTTTTGGGGTCCACCCCCACCGCGCGGCGACCACCCAACGAGTATACCTCGCCACCTCCACTGGACTATTGGACCCGAACAGGGTCGGGATGGGCACCGTGGTGGACTCAGGGGCCCTGGGGTCAATGGCGTGAAATAAATTTCCCGCTGCTTCGAATTCCAGGTGGAGGCGAAGGGTGCTGCGACCTGGTCGGGGCTGTGGCTGGAGCCACCAACTGGCTCCCGTGGCAAACATGGCCCTTGATGCAAATGTGGAGGTCAGTATACTGGACCCCAAGTCCTGCAGTTCTTGGGCAAACCGAGGTTCGATGCGGCTGGCAGTCAGGGTAATTTCAAGTGGCCGCAGCTCTATCCGGGATCCTGTGGCTGGGTTTTCAATGAACTGCTCAATCAAGGCCACTTGCAAATAGGTCCTGCTGAATTTTGGGCGGTTTTCATCCCTTATGGCAAGGGACAACCTGCTCTCCGGACGGTTGGATTTGGGAAAGCGATCTGCGCCGAAGGGGATGATTCTGGCGGCGCTGTATTGGATTCCAGCTGCGAGGATTCTTGAGTTCAGCCAAGGGTCGGACTCAGGGACCCCGTCGCTCGACTTGTTAAG
>CAXHAW010000412.1:0-1926 GCA_964014525.1 uncultured bacterium | reverse complement strand
CACAGGTAGGATCGTCGGCAGCGTCAGATGTGTATAAGAGACAGGGCGCACACCGTGTGGCAAATCAAGCACGGGAAGCTGCAACACGACACAAACCAACAACAGGCCCTCCGTACCCAACATCCCCCCATTGAGGTATTTATTTAGACTCAGTCCAAATAGACCGTGAGCCCAATGAAAACAGCAGTGAGCCAAGGTCAACCCCTGTCTTCTCCACGGAAATAACGCAGGCTAACTGTAGCCGGCAAGGAGCGAGGAAAGGTTCGACACAAAGACTCCACCTTCTGCAATCCCGCTTCCGCAGCCATGGCATCGTACACGGGAACTTCCACGATGTACTGGTCTGTGAAACCGTGCGTGGCATCATAGGCTGTGGCCGGCATTCGACCGTGACGCTCCGAAGCCTCTGCGGGGGACATCGTATGCAACTCGATCACCAACAGACCAAACCGGGCCACATGGGGGTGCCACTTCTCAAAGTGTTCCTTTAGACTCTGCTCTACATCTCTGGCAAGCAGCCGCTCGCCACGAAACGCATAGGCACCCGTTGTTGCGGCCCACGCCTTTCGCTGGGCATTGGGCCGATTGAAAATGCGGTTGTGATCGAGAAAAGAACGGACATTGAGCAAGTCCCCAAGGGCCACCCCGTGGGCCTTCTTCAAATCCCGGTCCAACCGGTCAGGGTCCCCGATGTCTCCCCAAAGAAAATGACCTGCGACCCCCTCTTGAACAAAGTGTTCAGATGTGGCATCCAGCGCGGCTTGATTGAAATCCGCACCAACCAAAACCAAAGGATGGGTCTCGAGATGCTGGCCGCGCAGGGTCTCCCGTCGAATGAAATCTTCCAAATGCAGAAGCAAGGCTCCGTTGCCGCAACCCATATCGCAGAGCCCTTTGGGCTGACTCGCCAACGGCGCATCAAAAATGGAGCGAACCACTTCATCCAAGTGTCGGAAATACGCGCCATGGGCTCCGCCGCTGCCCCAAACGTTCAATGTCCTGTCCACATGGATTTCCGCTTCGCCTGGCTCAGTGCGCCAGAGCCTTCCCCCATCTCCAAAAAGCAATTCATCCGCCCAGAGGAAGGTCCGGATGTACGATGTTGTCACACCAAAAGCCGCAGCACGTGCAAGGAAAAATGACCCCCGTCCCGTGCCCATGAACCCAAGCGCATTCAAAGCCCCAATCGCCGCCTTGCGCCGGGAGGGATGCATGCCATTCAAAGCCAAATCAAGTTCTCTCCACTCAGACATTGCCGAGGTTCCATGAACCGTTCCGATGGACACGAGCCAAGGGGCCACGAGTGCCCCTTCAACATGAGATTCCCATGGCGTACCCTTTGCGCTTTCCAATGCCTTGACGGCATTGGCCCATGCAGTCCCCGCCTCTTCAGACCACGCCTCTTCAGGCCGGTTCCACATGCCTTCAGCAACCGCAAGCCAATCCCGAACCGGAGCCACTGAGGCAATGCCGGCCATCCATTCAGACCACCCTGGCTTGTTGGAACGCGAAAAACGAACCCGATCATGGGACGCGTCTCGAACCAGCCATCCCTGAGATGCAAGCAACCTGCACACCACATTCAAGTAGCCTGGGTTGGCGCCCAATCGCCCGGCGAGATCATCGACGTCCACTTCTGATTCAGAGGCAAGCGCATCGAGAATGCCCCGCTCCTTCAAAACTGGACAAAGGATGCTCAAGGCAAGACCATCGAGGTGCTGAAACAGAGACGCACGCCACAGGCGGGCGTCCTCTTTACTTAGCGCCACAAAGGCACCGCTGGGCAAACTGGTCGACATGTTTGTGTTTGGCCGGAATGTTGCCGGCTGCCCACCCTACGGGAAGCCCTTCTCGAAGGTTTCAACGCGATGTTGTAGCCTAGGGCCAACAAAACAACGGGAACGAAAAGGCCCGGCACCATTTGGT
>CAXHAW010000411.1:0-1928 GCA_964014525.1 uncultured bacterium | reverse complement strand
GTGGGGAAAACAGCCGTATTTCGACTTGGTAGCGGAGCAGTGGTTACTACTTCGTCGCGTGGTTCTGATCCGCGGCCGTACAGCTACCAGCACAACTACCAGTCGAAGGACGAGAAGCATTTTCCACCCCGTGGTGCTCCCATGCGCGTACTGTTGATCGGCGTCCCGATGCTCCTTCTTAGCTCGTTGGCAATGATGGTCCCCTCCATGAATAGTGGCAGCAGTGGCAGCGGAAATCAGAGAGACTTCAACTACCGGATTCCACCTGCTTGGACCCCGGAGCACGAGTTGCAGTACAGTTTCCGCGCCTACATGACGGACATTTCGATTTGGATCATGTTGACTGATCTGCAGCCTCATCAGCAATGTGCAGCGATTGTGATGCGTCTTGGTGGTGCCGCCCGTGAAATGGCTCGCATGCTGACCCCCCAGGAGATGATGCACGGTGGATCCTGGGAGGCCGGCGGAGATCGCGTGGACCCAGTGACTTACCTACTTGGGTCGCTCCATGCACGTTTCTCTGCCCTCGAAGAAGAAAGCCGTCTCACTTGCATGACCGAGATGCTCGCATTTGCACGTCGCCCAGGAGAGACCATCAATGCAGTGCTCGCACGCTACGAAACAGTTCGTCAGCGCGCCTCTCTTGAAGGACAATTTGTGATGTCGATCGAAGGCTGTGCCTTACAAATCCTTAAGGCTTGTGGTATCGGCCCGCAGCACCTCTTGACCTTGCTGCAGCCGTACCAGGGGCAGCTACCCCAGAACGAACAGCAGTTCCGTGACCTATGCCGGCAGCTGCGCCGACACGGTCACATCGCCGAGGGATCCCCGGGCAACATCGCCACATCGTTGACCGGCGCCCCTCGGCAAGCAAGGCCTGGCGCCTACCCAGTGCAAGCGAACCAACTGGCCCTCCGAGACGCTACGCAGCGATCGTCGTCCAATGCAGGAGTTGCGTCCTTCCTTAGCAACTCCCAAACTGGACATGAGGGTGACTTGGCTTGGGACTCCCTTACGCCCCAGCCAATGATGTCAGACGGTATCCTTGCAGCATGGCCAGGGGAAGGCATTGGTGGAGAACGTTCGTTCGAAGCCAACGCCTACCCCGTGGCACATGGCGCCCACCTCTATGACGCTCCATCAGCCGATTACCCGATGGAGTCGTACGCCGTCGGCGAGGAGGACGATGACAGCTGGTCTTCGTCCGCCACTTCATCCGACGACGGCGAGGAGATGGCCGACACTAGCTTCCTCGGCGACGTCAGCAGGATGGACAATGCAGAAGCCGCCGAGAAGATCTTCTACCAGTATCGCAACGCCAAGAGGATCTGGCGCAAGTTCACTGGTAGACCTGTCCGACGCTTTCGCCGCGACTTCAAGCGCAGCTTCAAGCGTCACACCAAGGGCAGGGGCAAAGGCAAACGTGGCAAAGGTTTCCGCCGAGGTTTCTTCTACACCAGCGACGATGTCCAGGTCTTTCTCAAGGGCAAAGGGAAAGGCAACCGGTCGCACACCTCGGGGAAAGGCCACGGTCGCCACAAGAATCCCAAAGATCGCGATGGGAACATCATGAAGTGCAGAATCTGCGAGAGCGACGAGCACCTCATGGCCAGGTGCCCGCGCAACCCGAACCCGAAGGGCAAGGGCAAGGGACTGCCCCCGTCCTCGGGCTTTACCGGGCTTACCACGCCGGGTGCGGCCACCGTTGGTGGAGAACGTTCGTTCGAAGCCATCGGTGCGCCTGCCCCGCCGTGGAGCGATGACATGTTCGAAGCACCTCGCGATACTTTCTCAACTTGGGCAACAAGCTATGAGGCCCCAGGTGCAGCATTCTCGACGTTCATGATCGCCAACACCGCGTCGTCGTCCACAGACCCGTTGCTCTGTCTCTTATACACATCTGACGCTGCCGACGATCCTACCTGTGT
>CAXHAW010000410.1:0-1931 GCA_964014525.1 uncultured bacterium | reverse complement strand
CTCCAAGACCCGTTCAAGAAACCAGAAGACCTCAAAGGGGCGGCTTGGGGCAAGCTTCAAGATTTCTCCGTGATGATGTCGGGGTTTGCCACCCGACTCGAAACAGCCAGCGCATTTGATCTGGGTCACCACATTGCACAGCACACCAATCTCCTCAGAGAGCTCCACAAGGACAAGACGCCAGAGGGTGTGGCACGCTACGAAAACATCCAAGAGCTGCTGGCGGGCATGAAGGAATTCTCAGACGCGACAGACCCAGCCAATCCCGACGCAGTCCGCACCATGGGTGATTTCCTCGTGGATGTGGCCCTGCTCACCGATGCCGACCAAGACGACGGAGATGACGACAAGGTGTCACTCATGACGATTCACGCAGCAAAAGGATTGGAGTATCCATATGTATATGTGGTGGGGCTCGAAGAAAATCTGTTTCCAAGCCAAATGGCCCTGAACACCCGAGAAGAGCTGGAGGAAGAGCGCCGGCTTTTCTATGTGGCCCTGACCCGCGCTGAGAAAAAAGCCACCCTCAGCTATGCCCTGACCCGGTATCGGTGGGGGCAGTTGATCCAAAACGAACCCTCCCGGTTCATCGAGGAAATCGACGAGCAATTTCTGAACCTGCCCTCAGTCAGTGCTCGGAAGCCCGAGCCGTTTGACTTTAATTCGGCCCGCACCTCCTTTTACAAACCCATGCCTCAAGGGCCCCGCACAACCACACCGCCCCAACCAGGAATGAGGAAAGTGTCATCCTCAAGCGGAGGGAGTGAGCCCACTTCTGGACAGGCGCCTGCTGTCTCCGGGGACATTGCCCCTGGTGTGGAGGTGAAGCACGCTCGCTTCGGCAAGGGAAAGGTGCTCAAGCTCGAAGGACAAGAACCCAACGTCAAGGCAACGGTGTTTTTCCCATCCGCAGGGCAGAAGCAACTCCTTCTGAAATTCGCCAAACTCGACGTGTTGTGATGGCCCGACTTGCCCTATACATGGCCGTTGGCCTTCTCGCCGTGGGTTGTAACCGAAACTCGGAATCCATGCAATTCCGCGTGGAAGGTGAGGTGACCACCACCCCTTCCGGAATGGCCATTCAAGGTGCCCAATGGGAATTGTTTGAACGCGCTGTCCTCGACGGTGCTCTCCAAGCGGAGGAACAAGTCGCCTCGGCCAGCTCAGATGAGGCGGGACGATTTGTTTCGCAGTTTGAGCGGCGAAGCAGTTACAGCCTCCGTTGGACCGTGGAGGCCCCGTGGCATTTCCCTGCTGTCGGCGAGTTGGATCCGGATGACCTTCTGCCCAATATCCCCATCGAGATTGCGCTGCCGATGCCGGCGGTTTGCACGCTGCATGTGAACCTCGCAAGCACGCCACCTGAGGACAGCACCGATGTGATGCTGTTCAATTTGGGCGACGCCTTCCCCTGTGCCTGCTGCGCCACGGAGCAGGTTCAACTCGAGGGCGTCGGGGCAGACTCCAGCTGGACCTGTCTCATGCACGGCGACCGATGGATGACGTGGGGAGCGGACCTTGAAGTGGCCGTCATTGGACAACCAGAAGGCCTTTTTATCGATTCGGTCTTCTGTCCAGCCTTTGCATCGGCAACCCTCAATCTGAACTGGTGATGAAGGCTGCTGCTCACAACCTGACCGTATCGAGGACGGCGAGATGGTGGTCTTCCAGCCCGCCCGAATCCCAGACAGAAAAAGGCACACTGTATGTTCTGCATGGATATGGGCAGCTGCCCCAGTTCTTCATCCGGAAATTTCAGCAGCAGGCGCTGGACGGGTGGCGGGTGATTGCGCCGGAGGGCGCCCACCGCTTCTATCTGCAAGGGACAGAGGGCAGGGTTGGCGCCAGCTGGATGACGAAAGAGGCCAGGCTCGATGACATCGCAGACCAGCTTGCGTTTCTTGATGCCCTCCGGGCGCAAACGGATGCGG